>DYKX01000192.1 GCA_020722375.1 Anaerolinea thermophila | reverse complement strand
TCGCTACCTTAGGACCGTTATAGTTACGGCCGCCGTTCACCGGGGCTTCGGTTCGCTGCTTTGTCCTTCGCTTGCGCTCAGGACGAACAACTCCCCTTAACCTTCCGGCACTGGGCAGGAGTCAGCCCCTATACATCCGCTTGCGCGTTTGCAGAGACCTGTGTTTTTGTTAAACAGTCAGTAGAGCCGCTTCGCTGCGACTCGCGGGCGCTTTGTGAGAATCACGGACGCCTGCGAGCCACCCTTCTCCCGAAGTTACGGGTGCATTTTGCCGAGTTCCTTAACGGAGGTTCTCCCGATCGCCTTGCAGTTCTGCTGCCGCCTACCTGTGTCGGTTTGCGGTACGGGCACTCGAGTCTCAACGCTTAGAGGCTTTTCTCGGCAGTTTGGAATCGCCCACTTGTGGCCTTGCGGCACCGCCCACGGCTCAGGATCCAGCGGCGGATTTGCCTACCGCTTTCATCTCCCTCACCGCTTAGCACCTACGATGTCCGATACGCAGGCTGGGTTATCCTACTGCGTCACCCCCTCGCTCCACTCGGGTGGTTCCGGAATGTTGACCGGATGTCCATCGCCTACGACTCTCGTCCTCGGCTTAGGGCCGACTAACCAGACGCGGATTACCCTTGCGTCTGAACCCTCAGGCTTCCGGCGTTGGCGTTTCTCACACCAATTTCGCTACTCATGCAAGCATTCGCACTTCCGATCGCTCCACCCGTCGTCGCCGTCGGGCTTGACTGCTTTCGGAACGCTCCCCTACCACTCGTTGCCGAGTCCGTAACATCGGTACTAGACTTAGCCCCGTTACATTTTCCGCGCAAGATCGCTTGACCAGTGAGCTATTACGCACTCTTTGAAGGGTGGCTGCTTCTAAGCCAACCTCCTGGCTGTCCGAGCAATCTCACATCGTTCTCCACTGAGTCTAGATTTGAGGACCTTAGTTGACGGTCTGGGCTGTTTCCCTTTCGACTACGAAGCTCATCCCACGTAGTCCAACTCCCGCGTTCTGGAGTAGCGGCATTCGGAGTTTGGTTTGGGTTGGTAAGCATGATGCCCCCTAGCCAATCCAGTGCTCTACCTCCGCCACTAAACACGCGAGGCTGGCCCTAGAGCCATTTCGGGGAGAACCAGCTATCTCCCGGTTCGTTAGGCATTTCACCACCTACTCACAGGTCATCCCCTAGTTTTGCAACACTAGTGGGTTCGGTCCTCCACGACGTGTTACCGTCGCTTCAACCTGCCCATGAGTAGCTCACCGGGTTTCGGGTCTACTCCCTGCGACTAAGCGCCCTATTCGGACTCGCTTTCGCTACGGATCCGGGTGTCACTCCCTTATCCTTGCCACAGAGAAGTAACTCGCTTGCTCATTCTTCAAGAGGCACGCGGTCAGGCATTCTGAGACGCGATGACTCGCGTCAGCAGCATAGCCCTTCCACTGCTTGTAAGCACACGGTTTCAGGTTCTATTTCACTCCCCTAGCGGGGGTACTTTTCACCTTTCCCTCACGGTACTAGTTCACTATCGGTCGCCAAAGGTATTTAGCCTTGGAGAGTGGACTCCCCAGCTTCCCACAGGATTAGCGTGCCCCGTGGTACTCAGGAACCCAACGCAAGTCTGATCTCTTTCGCGTACGGGGCTATCACCCTCTCTGGCAGAACTTTCCTGAATCCTTCCGCTAGAAATCAGATTGGTAACTTGCTGGCTTGCGCCTGTTGGGCCCTCCAACCCCCGCGCACCTTGCGGTGAGCGGGTTTGGGCTTTTCCCCGTTCGCTCGCCACTACTAGGGGAATGGTTTCTTTTCCTCGGGGTACTGAGATGTTTCAGTTCCCCCAGTGCCCTCCCGCGCGTCTATGGATTCAACACGCAGGTGCCCGGAGATAAATCCGGGCGGGTTACCCCATTCGGAAATCCGCGGATCTAGTGCCTGCTGACGGCTCCCCGCGGCTTATCGCAGCCAACCACGTCCTTCTTCGGCCTTTGGCGCCAAGGCATCCACCATGTGCTCTTAGTAGCTTTGCTCTCGGGATATTGACGAATTGAAAACCTTGGTTATCGCCGCCCTGCGGCGGCGATTGCCATTTGTGTGTTTGCAGTACACACAGCGTAAACAGATTGGATGTTTACGCTACCTTCTATTCAGTTGGTAAAGTGCCGTGTCATTTCAGATTTCCGATTGCAGATTTTAGTTCTTACATGACGACAGTCGAAGCCTCTGCCATCATCCATCCGAAATTCTCGCTAGCGTTTGATCGCTAGCGATTGTTGACCGTGATCAACAATCGTCAGCGCTCACTCCACGAGATCGAGAGACACAAAACGACCTGGCACATCGCCAGGCCGTCTGAAGACGCGACGAAAGTGTCAGAAGAATGACTATTCGATTCGAGTCTCCAGATCGTTCACCATACGATTTTGTTTCACCTCGCTGAATACAATTATACGCAGAACGCTGACCTTGTCAAGTTGGTGGAGCCAAGGGGATTCGAACCCCTGACCTCCTCCTTGCAAAGGAGGCGTTCTCCCACTAAACTATGGCCCCAGGTCAATGAGCCAATTGCCCAGTGAGCCAAAGAGTTATCGCTTGCCCGTTGGATCATTGGCTCATTCCCCTGTGGGCCTTTGTGGACTTGAACCACAGACCTTGCCCTTATCAGAGGCACGCTCTAACCAACTGAGCTAAAGGCCCGTTTAGTTCGATAGTGCGATAGTTGGCTAGGGCGATAGTTATTTTTGTCCGCCTCAACCATCTAATGAACCATTGCACTATCCCACTAATTGACCTTAACAACTGAAGAGTGATAGGAAAGCGCGCGCTCGAAGAAGTTGTGGAGCAAGTTGAGCTCCCTAGAAAGGAGGTGATCCAGCCGCACCTTCCGGTACAGCTACCTTGTTACGACTTCGTCCCAGTCACCAGTCCCACCCTCGGCGGCTCCGTCCTTGCGGTTCGGTCACCGACTTCAAGTGTTACCGGCTCCCATGACGTGACGGGCGGTGTGTACAAGGCCCGGGAACGCATTCAACGCACTATGGCTGACGCGCGTTTACTAGCAACTCCGACTTCATGCAGGCGGGTTGCAGCCTGCAATCTGAACTGAGGATGCTTTTGTGCGATTAGCTCCGCCTCGCGGCTTGGCAACGCTCTGTAGCACCCATTGTAGCGTGTGTGTAGCCCAGGACATAAAGGCCATGCTGACTTGACGTCATCCCCGCCTTCCTCCGGAGTTAATCCGGCAGTCTCGCTAGACACTTGTAACTAGCGACAAGGGTTGCGCTCGTTGCGGGACTTAACCCAACATCTCACGACACGAGCTG
>DYKX01000191.1 GCA_020722375.1 Anaerolinea thermophila | reverse complement strand
GCCTTAGTTTACCAGATTGTCCTCACCGCTTACCCCGTTTTTTTGAGATGATACGCACAAACAGCGTAAAATATAGGAAACTTTTCGAGAAGGAGAATCCAATGGTATTCACTCTCATCGTTGCTTTTGCTCTCGCCATCGTGGCCGCCATTTTTGCCCTGCAAAATCCCACCATGGTCACCGCCAATTTCTTCGGCTACCTCGTGGACGGCTCACTGGCGCTCTTCGTCATTATTGGCCTGGGCGTTGGCTTTCTCATTGGCATTTTGGTCATGGCGCCCGGCCGCATCAAGAGTAGCATCGCCAATTCGCGCCATCGCAGAAGGATCGTCGAACTCGAAGCCACTCTCGAAGCGCGCAAATCTGCCGTGGAAAGCAGATCGTCGAAGGAACCCGCCGCGCCTGCCCCCAAACCGGTCGCTCCCGTTCCCTCTGCTGAAAAATCCGACACCGACCCGCTGAGCCATTCTTGACCCGCGTTATTGCCATCATTCAGGGACGCATGACTTCGTCCCGCCTGCCGGGGAAGATTCTCGCGGACATCGCCGGTCAGCCCATGCTGGCTCGCGTCTTCGCGCGGACCTCGCGGGCGGCCACCGTTTCCGAGACTCTCTTCGCCACCACGACGGACGCCTCCGACGACCCCGTGGCGGAGTACTGCGACTTTAGCGGTATCCCCGTCAGACGCGGCAGCCTCTACGATGTGCTGGACCGCTACCACCAGTCCGCGAAAGAAGCGAAGGCGGATGTGGTCGTCCGCGTTACCGCGGATTGTCCCGTCATCGATCCCGCGTTGATTGACAGTGCTGTCCACACCCTGCTCGAAGACGAATATGATTTTGTCTGCAACCGCCTGCCTCCGCCGTGGACGCGTACCTATCCCATTGGCCTCGATGTGGAAGTTTGCACTTTCAAAGTCTTGGAGAAGGCCTGGAAGGAAGCGAAGGAACCCCAGCACCGAGAACATGTCATGCCGTATTTTTACGAAGGCGTGGAACTAAAAACTGAAAACCGAACACTGCAAACTGGCATTTCACCCCGCGGATTCAACATTGCCCTGCTCCATCACACCACCGACTTCGGCGACTACCGCTGGACGGTGGATACCTCCGAAGACCTCGAATTTATACGTCAGGTCTACGCCCGCTTCGACGGCCGCGATGACTTTTCGTGGAAGGAAGTGCTTGACCTCGTCCACGACGAACCCGACTTGATGAAGATTAACGCTGGCGTCCAACACAAGACGCTTAAAGATATTGACAAGCGCGCACTTAAATAACCTTGTGCCGCAAGATTTATCCTGCGCCTTGAGCGGCAACATAAATGTTGCGGTACTCAATTGATTACTGAAAACTGATGACTGATTACTGATGACTTTGATCACCCTCTTCTCCGCTCCCAAACCCTTCACCGACCCCCGCATCGCGACCATCCAGCACAATGCGATCAAATCGTGGACTCTGCTTCCCGACGTGGAAGTCCTCCTGCTTGGCGAGGAGAGCGGCCTGGCGGAGGCGGCGCGCGAGCTGGGTGTGACGCATATCCAAAACGTAAAACGTAATGCGAATGGTACGCCGCTGATCTCATCCATGTTCCAACTGGCGCGCGAGCACGGTCACGGAGACCTGCTCTGCATCGTCAACGCCGACATGATTCTCATGCCTGATTTTGTCGAAGCGGCAAAACAAGTCAAAGGTCAAAGGCTTGCCCTGAGCCGCGCCGAAGGGTCGGAGTTCGTCTTGCTAAGTCAACGCTGGGATTTGGACGTGACAGAATCCATCGAATTCACCACGGGATGGCAAGATAAGTTACGCAATACGGTCTACGAAGCAGGCTCTCTCCATCGTCCCGCAGGCTCCGACTTCTTCCTCTTCCCCCAATCCTGTTACACCGACATCCCCGATTTCATCATCGGCCGCGCCGGCTGGGACAACTGGATGATCTACAAGGCGCACAAGGAAGGCTGGCCTGTGATTGACTGCACGCCGTCTGTGATGATCGTCCACCAGAACCACGATTACTCCCACCTGCCCGATGGCAAGCCGCATTACGAACATCCCGACACGAACGAAAACATCCGCCTCGCGGGCGGACAGGCAAACATCCGCTACACCATCGTGGATTCAACCCGCCAACTCGTCGGCGGTAAACTTGTCCGCCCGAAGATGACATCCCTGCGATTCCAACGCAAACTGGAATTGTTCCTGCGAAAAATATTCTTCTTCCTGCCAGAGGCAACTATTGAAAACATTGCCAGACCGAAGCGATGGCAGAAGCGATTCAAGAAGTTGCTCAAGTGAGTCAAAGGTCGAAAGTCGAAAGTCACGCGACCTTCGACCTTTGACCTTCGACCATCCACCTGAAACCTGACACCTGGAACCTGAAACCGATATGCGTAAAGGCCAAAACCCCGCCAAGTTCGTCAAAGACGTGGCCCGCCCCGAGCGGATCACTGCCGCGCTGCTCAACTACATCCCCTTCCTGAGCGGATTCTACGCCGAGACCCTCGACGTGCTGAAAGCCTCGCTCGAGTCCATGCGCAGGGACGCGGGGCTGCCCTTCGACCTGATGGTCTTCGACAACGGCTCGTGCGCCGAAGTGCGCGATTTCCTCGTCAAAGAAAAGGAAGAGGGACGCATCCAGTATTTGATCCTCTCCGAAAAGAACATGGGCAAGGGCGGCGCATGGAACGTGATGCTGGCGGGCGCGCCGGGCGAGATCATCGCCTACACCGACGCGGACGTGCTCTTCTTCCCGAACTGGCTCAAACGCTCGGTGGAAATCCTCGAAACCTTCCCAAATGTCGGCATGGTCACCGCGCGTCCCTTCCGCACCCCGCCCGAGTTTTACGAAGCGACGTTGCAGTGGGCGCGCGAAAACGCGAGACTAGATGAAGGTCAGTTCATCCCCTGGGAAACCTTCCTCGAGTTCAATCTTTCTCTCGGTCAGACCGAAGAGGAAAATAAAAAAGTGTACACAGAGACCAGAGATTGGAGATTGGTCTACAAAGGCGTGACGGCCTTCGCGGGAGCGAGTCACTGGCAATTCACGGCGTACAAATCCACGCTCCAGCAATTTCTGCCCTTCGACATGGACAAGCCGATGGGACAAGTCCGCCAACTGGACAAGCGCATGAACGACGCGGGGTTGCTGCGGCTGATGGTCAGCGATCCGCTGGCGATGAATATGTCCAATACGCTGGGGTATTTGCGAGGGGAATTGAAGGCGCAAAACGTAAAGCGTAAAACGAGTTTTGCAAAGCGCGTGCTGGAGTTGGGGCCGGTCAAGAAGATGTTGTTGGCGGTGTATAACAAGATTTTCGGTTGGTACTATTC
>DYKX01000038.1 GCA_020722375.1 Anaerolinea thermophila | reverse complement strand
GCCCAGAAGCGCGGGCTGGAGGAGTTCAAGTTCGATAACAATGAGGATATGCTCAACGCGATGGGCTTGACGATGATGGCGTAACGCAAATTGGCAATTTGCGCCACAACCAGCACAAGTAAACACTCCGAAGTCTGTGAGGCTTCGGAGTGTTTGTATGAGTTTATAATCCCACATCATGCCCAAACGTGACCTGTACTTCCGTACGCCAATCATGAACGCGGCGGGGATGCTGGGCTTCGCGCCAGATTTCCGCGCGTGGCAGAACTCCGAGGAGTTCTCGGAGACGTTCGGCGCGTTCGTCACCAATCCGCTTTCGATGCGGCCGCGCAAGGCGACGAGTCATCCCGCAGTGGTGGAATATCCTGGCGGATTTCTGCTCCACACGGGATTGCCCAATCCAAGTCTCGCCGCGGCGGTGAAGAAGTACGCGCGCAAATGGGCGGATTCGTCCCTGCCGATCATCGTCCACGTGATGGCCGACCGTCCCGAAGAGACGGCGCGCATGGTCGAGTCACTGGAGAACGTGGAAAACGTCATGGCCGCGGAGTTGGGATTTGCGCCGCTATTGAGCGACGACATTATTTTGACTTCGCTGGAAATGGCGATGGGGGAATTGCCGTTGATCGTCTCGCTCCCGATGGAGGACGCGGTGCGACTCGCCTCGCGCGTGATCGAGGCGGGTGCGGCGGCAGTCAGCCTTTCTGCCCCGCGCGGCTCACTGAACATCACCCCCGCCCCCTCTCCTGAAAGGCGAGGGGAGATGATCACTGGCCGTCTCTACGGACCAAGTCTGTTTCCCCAAAGTTTGGAGACGGTGCGTCGCCTGGCGGGGGCGGGAGCGCCCGTCATCGGCGGGGGAGGCGTCTACACGCGCGAGCAGGCCGAGGTCATGAAAGAGGCGGGGGCGATGGCGGTCCAGTTGGACGCGGTGCTGTGGCGCGGGGGATTTTAGTACCGCAAGATTTATCCTGGCGCCAGGCAACATGAATGTTGCGGTACTGGTTAATTCAACGGTTCCAAAACCCAAACAGAAATTTTCCGCGGGGCGGCGCGCTTTTCGTAAACGGCGTAGCCTTTGTAATATTCGAGCGCGAGATTCCAGCAACGCGTTCGCTCGTCCCCCTCTGTTTCGCGGGCGAGATATTTTTGCGATTGTCCATTGGCGTGGACCACACATTCGGGATGTGCGCGCAAATTATGCACCCAGGCGGGATGATGAGAACGTCCGAAGTTCGAGCCGATCAAAATGTAGTTGTCTCCATCCAGGAATCCGCCCAGCGGATGCCTGCGCGGCTGTCCCGTATGCGCGCCGAGCGTCTCCAACTCAATGACGGGTAGCACCAATTCGGCCACCGTGTGCCTGCCGCGCGTGACGAACAGCGCGATCTCATCCACGGGCTGAAGGATGTGCGACAGGATCACCGAAACGGGTTTCCATGCAAAAATGCGCAGGAAAAATAATTGAACGGAGGCGGGTTTGCGATTCACTTTTCCAGCCAGATGGTGACAGGCCCGTCGTTGTGGATTTCCACCAGCATGTCCGCGCCGAAGATGCCCGTCTGCGTGGGGACTCCCTGCTCACGGAGGAACGCGGCGCAACGGTCCACGAGCGGCGCGGCGACCTCGGGACGGGCCGCGTCGACGTACGAGGGACGCCGTCCCTTTTGCGCGTCGGCAAAAAGCGTGAACTGCGAGACGACGATCGCCTCGCCTTTCACATCCAGCACGGACAGGTTCATCTTTCCTTCCGTGTCACTGAAGATGCGGAGCGTGGCGATCTTCTCTGCCATCCAGCGCGCCTGCTCCTCCCCGTCGTTGTGACCGACGCCGAGCAAAACGACGAGACCATGTCCGATGGAGGAAATGGTCTCGTGATTGACGGTCACACTGGCTTTGGTAACTCGTTGGATTAATGCGCGCATGGGGGATGTACACACGTACACAGGTACACACGTACACAGGTACACACGTACACAGGTACACACGTACACAGGTACACACGTAACCAGGTGACGTGTGCACCTGTGTACTTTATTCAGGCAACTGCACGGCCTCGCGGACTTCCTTCATCGTCGCCTCGGCCAGTTCGCGGGCGCGACGCGCTCCATCGTGGAGGATGTCCCACACCTGTTCAGGCTTGGAAGCGAACTCAGCGCGCCTCGCGCGAAACGGTTCGAGGTTCTTGTTCAGGTTTTTGGCGAATAGTTTCTTGCAATCCACACAGCCGAGCGCGGCGGTGCGGCAGTCGCGGTTGATCATCTCCACTTCTTCAGGCGAGGAAAAAATCTTGTGCATCGAGAAGACGTTGCACACATCGGGGTTGCCCGGGTCGTTGCGGCGCAGGCGCGCAGGGTCGGTGACCATCTGCATGACGCGCTGCTGCGTCTCCTCGGGCGTGGAGGCCAGTTCGATGTGATTGTTCAGGCTCTTGCCCATCTTCTCTTTGCCGTCAATGCCGAGCACTTTGGGAATGACCGTGTTCTTCATCTGCGGCTCGATCAATGCCTTTGTTTTGTAGCGATAATTGAACGAACGCACGATCTCGCGCGCGAACTCGATATGCGGCGCCTGGTCCACGCCGACGGGGACAACATCCGATTTATAGAGAACAATGTCAGCGGTCATCAGCACGGGATAACCCACCAAGCCATAATTCACATTATCGGGATTCTGGCGCACCTTTTCCTTGAAGGTCGGCAGGTCGGTCAATTTGCCGAGCGGCGTCACCATCGAAAGGATAGTGTGCAACTCCGTCACCTGCGGCACCTGCGACTGGACGAACAGGATCGTCTCTTCGGGACGGATGCCAGCCGCCAGCAGATCCAGCGCGATCTCATACGTGTTCTGACGCAGGTTCTCCGTATCCTCCACCGTTGTCAGCGCGTGCAAATCCACGATGCAGTAAACGCACTCGTAATCGTCCTGCAACGCCACGTAATTCTGGATGGCGCCCAGATAATTTCCCAAATGAGCCCGTCCAGTGGGGCGAATCCCCGAAAAAACTCTGCCTTTTTTTGCCATTCGACCTCTCAAAGTCTATTTTGTGACCGCTTCGCGGACAAGGCGGACCACTTCGCCGGGTTCAGCGTGACGACCGACCTGCTTCTTCGAGAAGACCAGCGCCTCGTTCACGCGGACCTCGAAGCGGCCTCCGTCCGAGGGAAGGATCGCCAGCGATTGAATTTCGTGCTCGAACTCGCGTAACAGGTCACCGGCCAGGCTCACGGCCCGTTCGGTGTAGTGTCAAACTACGCAGTATTGGATGGAAATCTTCAACACAGCGTCCCTCCGCAAAGAATGTAAGAAAATTATAACACGGCCTCATCTGAGTCTTGCCAGTCCCAAATGCCCGCGCTATAATCCTGCCGCACAGAAAGAAAAGAGGTGAAAGAAAGATGCCCGTTTATACCTATCGTTGCGAATCGTGTGGAGTGCAATTCGAAAGACATCAGTCCTTCCACGATGCCCCGCTCACAGTTTGCCCTGAGTGCAGGAAGAAAGCCTTGAAAAAGGTGATCTCGCCTGTGGGAATCGTGTTCAAAGGCTCGGGCTTTTATGCCACCGACCACAAATCCCCCTCGGGGCAGGTCCCTCACAGACACAAGAAGGACAAAGAAGCGCCACCTGCCGAATCCAAATCAGGGACGGCAGATAAAGAAAGCAAGCCTGCCGCGAAAGAAAGCGCGGAATAGGCAGTAGAAGCGACGCCTCAGGGCGTCGCACTGCTTTATATGGCATTAGCCGAAAGGAAAAACTCACATGTCAATGGATGATATTCTCAACCTGCTGGTGGAATCCCGCAAACAGGGCCAGTCCTCCCAGCAATCGGATCCGATGACGGATCTGATCGGCGGGTTGCTCGGCGGCGGAGGCACCTCGGACGGCGGTCAGGCTGACGCGATGACCGACATGCTCGGCAGTCTGCTCGGTGGCGGTCAATCGCAAACGGGAGGTCAGCAGCAATCTGGATTGAGCGGCATGATGAGCCTGTTGGAGATGTTCACTCACGCAGGCGGCCAGAGCGGACTCGGACAATCGTCCATGATGGGAAGCAATCCACTGATGGGGTTGATGCAACCGCTCGTGGAGCCGCTGGCAAAGAAATTGAAGATTCCGCCCGAACTGGCGATGGTGGTCATCTCGTTCGTTTTGCAGAAATTGCTGGCGCACCACCCCGCGTCGGGACGCGATTCCACGCAGTTCAACATTGACGACATGTTCAGCCAATTGGGTTCGGGCAAGCTCGACCCGAACATGATCCGCAACAGCGGCATGGTGGAGGAACTCTCGCACGTCACCGGCATGGATCAGGCCACCGCCACAAAGAGCCTGAACACGGCCTTCACGATGGTCGGTCAACGCGCCCTGCAAGCCGCGGGTCAGACCACCGCCAAACCTGCGGGAAAAACGTTGAAGGGCGCGGCTTCCTCGGGAAAAAAGAATCACGCGCTAGATTTGGTGAATCAAAAAACTGCGTCTGAAAAGGCGCAGTTTTTATTTTGGCTCCTCGCCGAGGATTTGAACCTCGAACCTAGCGGTTACGTTTACCCTCAAGTTTCCAAGAGGAACGGACTATCTCTTCACCCTACGAGGGGTGTCGGGCGCTGGTGGAGTTTATTGGACAGGCTCCTCATCTCCTAGTCTCTGCACCTTCCCAGCTACTACAGCGAAATTCGCTGTTGCCTTTCGCTGGGCTTGGCTCAGGATTGCCATCACTCACCGTGAAGGTTTCCCTGAATTCACCCGATTTTTCCGCTACCCGTTGCCGAGTAGGGCTGCATCGTTGTGCAAACCAGCATGGATCTCTGCATGACAATTACTGCACACCAACACGCAGGTATCCAGTTCTTGCTGCACTCTCTCCCAGGAACGAGTATGGCCACGAGAGGATATTCCGAAATCCTTGCCTCCGATGTGATGAAAAGACAAGGCCTCTAGTGATTTGTCATACCCGCAAAGGGCGCATCGTCCACCCTTATATGCAACTGCCTTTTGCTTCAGCGTTTTTCTTCGCTTGTCCACATAGTACTTGTTTTTACACTGTGGACTGCAAAAAGCGCTTTGTCGGCCAGTGAGTTGCACATTACAGAGATGCCATTTGCACTTCATAATACAGCCGCCCGCTCTGCCGTTGAGCTAGCGAGGAATGCGTGCGGGATTATATAGGCAAGAGCGGGAGGTGTCAAGCGAGATTTTACAAGACCTCCGAAGTCTGCGGGACTTCGGAGGTCTGTGCTTGTTAATACTTGATCGCGCTCAGCAGATGCAATTTGTCGATGCGATGATGCGCCTTGATCTCGCGGACGGTCCCCGTCAGCCCGCGCACGACGAGACTGTCGGTCGTTGCGCCGTCACCGTAGTAGCGGACGCCCTGCAGGAGTTCGCCATCGGTAATGCCCGTCGCCGCGAAGAAGACATCCTCCGAGGAGACAAGATCGTCCATCGTCAGGATCTTCTCGAAGTCGTAGCCCGCCTCGCGTCCGCGGCGGAGTTCGTCACCATCGCGGGCGTAGAGTTTTCCCTGAATCTCGCCGCCCATGGCGCGCAACGCGCAGGCGGTGATCACGCCTTCGGGCGTGCCGCCCACGCCAAAGAGCACATCCACGCCGCTTTCGGGCATGGCGGTCATCAAGGCCGCGGCCACGTCCCCATCAGGAATCTGACGGATACGCGCGCCCACCTTGCGAATCTCCGCGATCATCTCCGCGTGGCGGGGACGGTCGAGGATGATGGTGGTCAGGTCTTCGACCGCTTTGCCTTTGGCCTTCGCAATCGCCTTGAGGTTCTCGGCGAGGGGTTTCTCGATGTTGATCCTGCCCTTGGCCTCGGGACCGACTGCGATCTTGTTCATGTAGACGAAGGGCCCGGGGTTGAACATGGCGCCGCGCGGCGCCAGCGCCACCACCGCGATGGAGTTGGCGCGGCCAAACGCGAGCGGACGCGTCCCGTCGATGGGGTCCACCGCCACGTCCAGTTCAGGAGGTGAACCGTTGCCCACGTGCTCCCCGTTGTACAACATGGGAGCATTATCCTTCTCCCCTTCCCCGATGACGATGACCCCGTCCATTTCGACGGATTTCAAGACCAGGCGCATCGCTTCGACCGCGGCCCGGTCTGCCGACTCTTTGTCGCCGCGGCCCATGAAGCGTCCCGCGGCCAGCGCCGCCGATTCGGTGACGCGTACCAATTCCAAAGCGAGATTGCGTGTGGGAATGTTGTCCAGCATAAAATACTCCTTCAGAGGGTGCGCCGCACGTCCATAGGAAAGGTTGACCCGTTTGTGTGGTGCGACGCACTCCATTGTTTGAATTAGATGAAAAACCATCGAATCCAATATACGCCAATGACCGCCGCCCACAGCCACGAGTCGATGCGGTCGAACGCGCCGCCATGACCGGGGAAGAGCGTCCCCGAATCCTTGATGCCGCCCTGCCGCTTGAAGAGACTCTCGCCCAGGTCGCCGAGCGTGGTGGTGATGCTTAGCGCCAATCCGAGCAACATACCCTGTGCGATGGTCACGTGAAGCGGGCCGAGCCAGGAATAGACGTAGGCAAAGAAACCGCCATACAGGGTGCCAGTGAACACGCCCACCCAATATCCCTCCCAGGATTTCCTGGGGCTGAGACGCGGCGCCAGTTTGTGCTTGCCGTATTTTGCGCCGATCATGTACGCGGACGAGTCGGCCATCCACACGGTGGGCAGGATGAGCATCAGCCACCAGCCGCCCTCTGGCAGGGAGCGCAAATCGTTCATGTACGCGCCGATCCAGCCCAAATAGAGGAACCCGCCGATCGTGATCACAAAATCGAGCGCGGCCTGGTCACGGCCGCGCTCGAAGGCAAGCAGGTGAACCGCCATGGCAATCAATGTCAGGCAGGTGAGTACGAATTCAGCATACGCGGGGAAGAAAGCGCGCGTTATCAGGATGAGAAACGTCCCGCCAACGGTGACCCAACCAGCAGGTTGCATGTTCACGGCGCGGAACATCTGCACGTATTCCCACGAGGCGAGTACGACGAAAAAACTGATGAGCAGAAAGAACCAGATGCCGCCCAGTAAAACTGCGGGCATGGCTAAAATCAACAGGGAAAGTGCGGTGACGGTACGTTTAGCCATTGCGCGCCCTGTTGGCAACTGCTTCTGAAACACCCCCGTAACGGCGGTCGCGCTGGGCAAAAATTTCCAATGCGTGACGATACTCTTCCTTGTCAAAATCGGGCCAGAACGTGGGGGTGACGTACCATTCCGAGTAGGCCGCCTGCCAGATCAGGAAATTGCTGATGCGCAATTCGCCCGAGGTGCGGATGACAAGATCGGGGTCGGGAACGCCCGCCGTGAACAAATAGCGGCTGACCAGTTCAGCGTTCACATCCTCGGGGGCGATGCCGTCCTTGATGATCTTTTGGATGGCGCAGACGATCTCATCGCGCCCGCCATAATTCCAGGCGATGTTGAGGACCAGCCGTTCGTTGTTTTTCGTCAGGTCGATCGCTTTCAGGACCTTGGCCTGGATCTTCGGGTCCAGGCGTTCCAGCCGCCCGATGTGACGCAACTGCACCCCTTCCTCGTGCAGTTCGCCCAACTCGCGGTCGATCACATCCTGGAGGATTCCCATCAGGCCCTGCACCTCTTCAGGTGGACGTCCCCAGTTCTCGGTGGAGAAGGCGTAGATCGTCAGGTATTTGATGCCGAACTCAACCGTCGAGCGGATGACGCGGCGCAGGTTTTCTGTCCCCGCTTTATGCCCCGCGACGCGCGGCAGGCCGCGTGAGATCGCCCAACGTCCGTTGCCGTCCATGATGATGGCAACGTGTTGAGGAATTCGTTCGGGCGGTATGTTCAGGGAAGTATCGCTCATTCGCACGGTAGAGACGGTAACTCGTCCCTACACTTCCATAATTTCTTTTTCTTTGGCCTGACCGTGCTTGCCGATGTCTTCAATGAAATGATCGGTCAGTTTTTGCAATTGTTCCTCGCCGCGCTTGAGGTCATCCTCGGAGATGAGTTTTTCCTTCTCGAAATCGCGCAGATCGTTGTGGATATCGCGGCGGATGTTACGGATGGCGACGCGCGCCTCCTCCAGCCGCGTGTGGGTGTGTTTGACCAGGTCGCGGCGGCGCTCCTCGGTGAGCGGAGGCAGATTGAGGTGGATGTTCTTGCCGTCGTTGTTGGGAGTCAGCCCCAGGTCTGAGGCCAGAATCGCCTTCTCGATCGTCTTCAGCGTGGATGGGTCGAAGGGTTTGATCATCAGCGAACGCGGCTCAGGGACGGAAATGGCGGCAAGCTGGACGAGGGGCGTCGGCGAATCGAAATAATTCACCATCAAACGCTCGACAAGCGCGGGGCTGGCGCGCCCTGTGCGGACGGTGGACAGGTCCAACTCCAATGCGTGAACCGCGCCGTTCATGCGAGTCTCTGCATCCTTCAATATATCTTTTACGGTGTCGTCACTCAACGTTGCCTCCAGGAAAAGTGTTCGTTATAAGGATACCCTAAAATCTCGAAAAATGCCACTGATTATACAAACGGGAGAGTTTTTGAGGCGAGATGAGAGACTCTCGGAGGCTACCCACGGACCAGCGTGCCGACCGTTTCCCCTTTCAAGGCGCGCGTGAGCGCGGTGGCATCCCACAGGTTGAGCACAAGAATGGGCAGGTGATTTTCCATGCACAGAGAGATGGCCGTGCTGTCCATCACTTCGAGACGGCGGTTGAGGACTTCGATGTATTTCAACTGCTCGAACTTCTTCGCATCGGGATTTTTCTTCGGGTCGGAATCGTAAACGCCGTCCACTTTGGTGGCCTTGATGACCACGTCCGCTTCGATCTCGGTGGCGCGCAGGGCCGCGGCCGTGTCGGTGGAAAAATACGGATTGCCCGTCCCCGCGCCGAAGATGACAACGCGACCCTTTTCCAGGTGGCGGATGGCGCGTCGGCGGATATACGGCTCGGCGATGGCGCGCATCTCGATGGCCGACATGACGCGTGTGTAAACGCCCGCGCGTTCGAGGCCGTCCATCAGCGAAAGGGCGTTCATCATCGTGCCAAGCATCCCCATATAATCGGCCGTGGCGCGATCCATGCCGCGCTCCAGTCCCTGCTTGCCGCGCCACAAGTTCCCGGCGCCAATGACGATAGCCACTTCCACTCCCGTGGCATGGACTTCCTTCACGCGGCTGGCGATCGATTCCACCTCCAACGGCTCGATCCCGAAACCAGACGGACCTGCCAACGCCTCGCCACTGAGTTTCAATAAAACCCGTTTATACTTCAGTTCGCTCATGGTTTCTCCTTGTGTCCTCGCTCATCCCCTCCCCTGACAATGAGGAAAGGGATAAAGAAAGATAGAAAAAAGGCCAACCATCAGGTTGGCCTTCCAAACTATTCGCCCAGTTTCTCGCCCAA
Organism: Anaerolinea thermophila; assembly: GCA_020722375.1. Taxonomy (GTDB): domain Bacteria; phylum Chloroflexota; class Anaerolineae; order Anaerolineales; family Villigracilaceae; genus Denitrolinea. Next base: position 12,189 of record DYKX01000038.1, on the reverse strand, counting down.
CTCCCAGCGTTGGAAACGGCGGACGACTACATTTTCGCCGATGGCGGCGATGTTTTGCATGATCAGGGCTTCCACCTTCACATTCTCGTCTCGGATGTATGCCTGGCGAAGCAGAACCACCTCATCCTTGAATTTGTCCAATCGGCCAGCCACGATCTTCTCGGCGACCGCTTCGGGCTTGCCTTCCTCTTTGGCGCGGGCACGGGCGATCTCCGCCTCGTGATCCAACACGTCCTGCGGGATTTCGCTCTCGCGGACGTAACGCGGCGCGCCTGCGGCAATCTGCAAGGCGATCTCGTGCGCCAGGTTGCGGAACTGTTCCGAACGCGCCACAAAATCGGTCTCGCAGTTCACTTCCACCATCACGCCCACGCGGCCGCTGCCGTGCGAGTACAACTCCACCACGCCATTCGAAGCCTCGCGGTCGGCGCGCTTGGCGGCAGTCGCCATGCCCTTCTCGCGCAGAAAATCCACGGCCTTCTGATAATCTCCATTCGCTTCCTGCAACGCCTTGCGGCAGTCCAACATACCTGCGCCGGTGGCCGCGCGCAGTTCCTTGATCATCTCAGTTGTAATTTCCATCGTACGTTTCCTCGATATGACTTGTCTTACTCGGCGGACTTTTCCGCTTCATCCGTGACCTCGGGCTGGGGCGCGGTCTCCTCGGCTTTTTCCTCGACCACAGGCTTGCGCGCCTCGGTCAACTTGGCCAGGGTGGATTCGCCGAGCAGATCACCTTCACCGACCTCGTCCACATCCGCGGCTTCGACAACGTGCTTGCCCTTGCGACCCTTGGCAGGTTTCTCCTCGGCGGCCTTTTCAGCGGTCGCGGCGGGAGTCTCCTCCACGGGTTCCTCGTCCTTGCGCATGGCTTTGCCTTCCAACACAGCATCCGCCATGCGAGCCACCAGCAATTTGATGGCGCGGATGGCATCATCGTTGGACGGGATGACGTAATCAATATCCTGCGGGTTGCAATTGGTATCCACCAACGCAACGATCGGGACCTTGAGCAGGTTGGCCTCGCGGACGGCCGCCACTTCGCGGCCAACATCCACAATGAAGAGCATATCGGGCAGGCGCTTCATGGCACGCACGCCCTCCAGGCGGGTGAGCAGGCGGTCAATCTCGCGACCGATCAACAGGCCTTCCTTTTTGGTCAGGCGGTTGATCTCGCCCGTCTCGCGCAGTTTTTCGAGGCGATCCAATTCCTGGATACGGGCATACATGGTGGACCAGTTGGTGAGCATACCGCCCAGCCAGCGCTCGGTGACGTACGGCATACCGCAGCGAATGGCCTCTTCCTTGACGGTCTCTTGCGCCTGGCGCTTCGTGCCGACGAAGAGAACGGTTCCGCCGTTGGCGACGGTGTCGCGCACGACGTTGAAGGCCTGGTTCAACAGTTTGACGGTCTGTTGCAGGTCAATGATATGAATGCCGTTGCGTTCCGTGAAGATGTACGGCTTCATGCGGGGGTCCCACTTGTTGGTGCGATGTCCGAAGTGGACGCCGCTCTCAAGCAGGGCTTTCATAGATACGACAGCCATGGGGAAAAACCTCCTAGCGTTTGGCCTCCGCTTGCATCGTCCCCGCCAGCGATTGCGTCCTTTCGGTCCGCAACACGCGCTGGAAGGTCCGCAAGCGTGTGAGATTGGGCATATGTTGCCTGCCCGGGCAGAATGTGCCTCGTCTACTTTTTGACGGGAGCGGCGGGATTATAACACAGAAAACCCGGGGGTTATTCCCTATTCTGCTGGGCATTCAACTGATCCGCGGCCTGCCGCGCAGTCAAAAGTTCATCTTTCATGTCCTTTACAACTACAGTGTCAACGGAAGCCAGATTATTTATTTCATAAGGGTCTGTTTCCAAATCATATAGTTCAACAATATCCTCATGGTCGGGATAGCCCGTATATAAAATCAATTTTCGTTTTCCCTTAATAAGAACGAAGCTGCCTCGATTGAGAGAACGAAAAGCCGAACTCTCTTTTGCCTGGAGGGAATAAATACCCCGGTCTGTGCCGGACTCTCCTCCAAAACCGGGAAGGAGCCCCCCGTCCACAACCACAGGCACCTTCTGTCCCATAATAGATATGAGAGTTGGAAGTAGATCTATATTACCGGTTGGCTCATACACATCCACACGCTGTGTCTGTCCCGGCGCAGAAATCAATAGTGGGATATGAATCCCTTCATCATACATCAGGCGCGAACCATGTCCGTGAACACCTCGTTCAAACAACTGTCCATGATCGGAAAGGACAATCACATAGGTATTATCCAGCATGCCTGAATTCATCATTGTATCCAGTAATCTACCAAATTCCGCGTCAACATCTGCAATATACTGGTCGTAAACCTGTCTATAAAGTCGCAGCTCACGTTCACTAACCGCATTATCCACGAGTAAGTGTTTCGGTTTTCGAGGGACTCGCAAGTTATCCTGGAATAAATCCTGGAACCCTTCTTGGGGTGAATATGGTTCATGAGGAGACCAGAGGTGAAAATAGCCAAGATAAGGGCGCTGTTCGGCTTTAGTTACTTCTACTAATGTGTCGTAAATTCCCTGAAATACCTGCCGGTTTTGATAATAAAAATAGCCATTAAATGGGGGATACCTTCCATTGTCACGCGCCAACTCTGGACGAAGTTTCAATCCGTGATCCAAAACAACGCCTAGCATTCCAAACGTCAATGATCCAGCATAAGGTGTATCCACTTTCAAACCGCCGACCAGAAAGTCATCAAAAGCGAGATAAGGCAATGGGTCATCCAATGCCTTATCACATAACAATAAAGGATTGTTATAAGCAAACGATGAAGCGGGAATGTGAAGATCCAGATCTGCATCGAACTGCCTTAGGAACAAATCCGCCCACATGTTTTGCGAAAAACCAATCTTGAAATACTCGCTCCCAGCCATCCTGAAAAGATTGATATCAACCAAATCTCTTCGAATGAGACCATTGGAATTCACTGCCCGGTGATGCCAGGGAAGCAGTCCAGTTAAAATGGATGCTGTTCCCGGCGTGGTAAAACTTCCTTCAGAGTAGTGAGAATGATAAACTGTCGCCTTCTCGGCAAAGCGTACCAGATTTGGCGTTGTCTCGCGCCCATATCCGTATAAGGAAAGATGTGGCGCAGACATTGTGTCAAATACGAGAATTAATATATTTGGGCGGCCATTCAACAGAATTCCGTTTGTACTTACTCCAGGAAGTAGCGTTGAAATCGCGGCCCCACCGACCACAGCGGACGATAGTTTAATGAAATCCCTTCGAGATAGGTTATTCATAAATCATCAGCTCAATTTGCTTACAAGGACATAGATGAACGAGAGCGCGGATAGCGGTATAAGAACAAACAAAAAGATGATCAATTGATCTGAAAACCAGGAAAGCGAGACACGTAGTACCTTAATGTCAGTGGACAGCCGGGCCAATAGGATGGATAGAAACAGCGTTACAATCATCCACCAATATAAGTAATGACCAAATTCGGGCCCAACGGAAGCATATCGATGGAGAAATAACATCATGGAACCGATCACCAAAAAGGAAATCATGCTCCCACGCACAACAAATTCATTTTTCAGCGCCTTTGGGGGAAGAATCGCAGTAGCAGTCAGTAACAATATTAGAAACGCAAGACTTTCAATAAAATTTGTCACCATTTGATATGCAAAAATCCCCATGATTTCCCCTGCAGTCAGAAAAAACAACCAGGAAGGCAATTTCCAGAGAAATACCACCGAGGTCCAACCATAAAATAAAGTGGAAAGGACAGCAAAGACCGGAAGAACTTCATGGAAAGCGGGCAATCGTTTCAATATCTGCATCCTTACAACACCGCATTTAAGAAATTAGCCACTCGTAATTGCATTTTGCTCATTGTTGTATTCATACGAAGATGATAATAATGGTTTTAAGTTCGTAATCTGATAGACATTACATTATAACTGATAATAAACCATCTCAATTTAGCGCCCATAAAAGGGCACAGACACTTCCATGATCTGGCGGACAAGGTTGAGATTGACGATCATCAACGGCAGGAGAAATGCAATGAACGAAATTTGCAACCACTTCCGATCTGCATATCGACCAAAGGAAAATGCCACAAACAATATCAGCGCGTATACCCAGTCAGGGGAATACAACATGGGGTCATCCCCATAGACAATGTGCATGGCAAAGTTGAATCCCATACAAGCCAGCAGCCCCAATGCCAAAATGGGCTTTTGTTTTTCAAACCATGCCAAAGCAAAGAAAACAAACGCGGCGACGAGAATCAATAGCCATATTTTAGCGATAACATCGCCCAATCCTGTATAACCTGCCACCTGGAATTCGCCGATAGTGATTTTAAAAGTGCGAAAATTAGGAACGCTCATCCCCAATTCCTCCATCAAAACAAAAGGCCTTGGAGCAACAATTCCATAGAACAGGAGGGCACGCGCCACGAGAGAGACGCGGCCCGTCAAAAGCCAGGGCTTTTCGGTCAGGTTGACCTGGTAGCCCTGCTCCGCTCGCAGCGTGGACGGCAATATCACCTGTGCGGCGGGATACAGCCAAGCCTGAATTCGATTCAAAACGAACACCGCCGCCAAAACGATAATGAAGTAACGGAGAATCGTTTTGACGTTTGGTTGTTTCGAGAAATACAAAATGACGGTTTGCACGAGGTTTGTGACAGTGATGCCGAATACAACAATTCCCGTAAGGACCGCGGACTTGAAGGGAACAACATCGTTTTGCAGGAAGGACACAAAAACCAGCAGAGCCAGCGCCGAGTAAATATACGTCTCCAACATTGAGCCGAGCAGGAGGTGGGACGCGCTCGCTCCCAGCAGGGTGGCGGCGAGGAGCGCGTAACTGGAATTGGAGGAAACGCGTCTCACAATCTTCCACATGAGAAAGACACAGGCCGCCGCAACCAGCGCATGGACGATGAAGGCCGCATGCAGGCGATCCCCGTTCAGGAGGAGGGACGCGATCCACGTCAGCGGGCGGAGGAACAACAGCACGGCAGGGTGGACGGCGCGCACTGTGTCCGTAATTTCGCGCGGAGAGGTGGCCTGAAAGCGCGTCAACCAGGCGGAGATGTCCAAATCGAAGTATTGATCGAGGGTACGAAAGCCTGGGAAGTTGATCGTTTCGGCGAGGGAGAAGTAGATAAGAAAGAAGAGAGAAGAGAGAAGCAAGCCAGCCAGATTGTCGCGAATCCAGCCGAAGGCGCGGGAGTTGCGAATGGAGTCGAGCGCGCCGCGTTTTAGCAGAGTGGCATAAAAGACGAATCCCGCCACGGCAGAGACGATGGTCAGCGCGGCGAAGAGGGGAAGGTTGAATGCGTCCATGAAGAGGACGCGGCGATTGAAGAGGGTCGGGAATTGCAGGCAGAGACGGAGGGTGGCGATAACAAATCCAACTGCCAGAAGGAGAACCAAGATTCCGATGAGTTCCGTCCGCCATTTGGCTTGGGTGTGCGCGATGAGTTCGTCCGCTAGAAAGAAAACGAATGTGAAGAACGCGAATGACAGGATGAGACTTAAAGCAACGAATGAAAACGCGCTGGTATAGAAATATGTGAACAGGCTGACCGCGAAATACGCGCAGACCGTTCCAATGGGAACGGCAATCATAAGTTGCGCTGTTTTACTCTTTGACATGCTCCAGTTGCCTCTGCCGACCAGGTGACTTGCAAAATAAATTTTGCGGTACGCCTCTGCCAGATTATAGCCCAGCCATTCACTCGCCGCCAATAAAAAAGCCCCCGCGTGGGGGGCTGATTAATCACGCAGGCGCCGCCTGACCGTATAACTGCTGGCGGATCTGCATCAACTGACGCTGCATGCGATCGTCGTTCTTGATATCTGCTTCGATCTTCTTGATGCCGTGCATGACCGTGGTGTGGTCGCGGCCGCCAACGAATTCCCCGATCTGCGGCAGGGACGCTTTCACATCCTCGCGCAAAATGTACATGGCCAGTTGCCGCGGCATGGAGACGTTCTTCGAGCGGTCCGCGCTGAGCAATTTATCGGCAGAGAGATTGAAGAAGCGCGCCACCACGTCAATGACGGTCTGCGGCTCCAGTTCGCCGCGTTGTGGAAGGAGATCTGCCAAAGCCACGTTGACGAGGCTGGCGTTCAGGGTGGAACCGCTCAAATCGGCAAAAGCGATGATGCGGTTCAGCGCGCCTTCCAGTTCGCGGATGTTCGAATGGACGCGGCGGGCAATCTCCTGTAAAACTTCGTCGGGCACGTAGCGGCCCGTCCGTTCGGCCTTCGAGCGCAGGATGGCAAGGCGGGTTTCGAGATCGGGCGGCTGGATATCGGCGGCGAGGCCCCACTCGAAGCGCGAGCGCAGGCGTTCCTCCAGCGTGACCAGCGACTTGGGCGGCCTATCGGACGAGACGATGATCTGCTTGTCCTGTCCGTGCAGGGTGTTGAAGGTGTGGAAAAACTCCTCCTGCGTGGATTCCTTGCCCGCGATGAACTGGATGTCATCCACCAGCAACACGTCGGCAGAGCGATATTTTCCGCGGAAGGCCTGCGTGGTGTGCGTGCGGATGGCGGAGATCAGGTCGTTGGTGAATTCTTCGGACGAAACGTAAAGCACATTCAAACCGCGCGCGTGGCAGGAATTCCCGATGGCATGAAGCAAATGAGTTTTTCCCAGCCCCACCCCCCCATACAGGAACAGCGGATTGTAGGCGCGGGCTGGTTTTTCGGCGACGGCCATGCAAGCCGCGTGCGCGAGACGATTCCCTGCGCCGACGACGAAGGTGTCGAACACATAACGCGGATTGAGAGACACACTGCGCGGACGCGGTTCGGCGAGCAACGCGTCAGCCTGGACCTCGCGCGGGGCCGCCTCCCCCGCTTCCCCGTCCGCGCCCGAAGCGACGACGAAATTCACCGCCACATCCGATTCGGTCACGCTGGTCAAAATCCTTTTGACGGTGGACGCCAGGCGGGAATCGAGCCAGTCCCGCGCGTAGGCGTTGCGAACGGCGATGGTCATCACCCCCGCGTTGAACGAGACGGGTGTGGTATCACGAACCCAGGTTTCGAAGGATGCCTTCGGCATCTCCATTTGTAACTGGCCCAACACCGATTGCCAGGCGTGCTCTGCATTCATAAGATGTTCCCTCTAGCGAGTGATAGGGTAGATTGAACTAACCCGCAGATGTTCTGCGGCTTAGCGAGGTGAAAATATGCTGTTGTGCACTTTTTTGGAAACAGGATGCGATGATGGCACATCCTCATTGCTTTCAGCGTGGTTGCATTCTAGCAGAGAATCCCCATAATGAACAACACGGCAAGCCTACGGGATGTTAAAAGATTGTTCTTTTTTAAGGTCACTGAATGTTAAATATTGCGGCTGTATCGAACCTGGCAACATCGGTTACACCGAACACCTGTTTCAGCCAAAAGCACGGAGGCACCCCTGCCTCACCCCCATATATGGCGCTCTCGCACGTTTCAATCCCCCAAATGGCATATTTGCCTTAAAGATTCGTGCGCGAAGATTTTTCGGTCTGCTCAAATATGGCGCGCCAGATTTGGAGACTCGCAAGGGCAATTTTCACGCGAGCGCGGGATTCACGATTGAGAACGCAGCGGGACCCACGCGAGGATGGTTGTGCCCTCGCCCGGAGCCGAGGAAATGTCCACTTCGCCGCCCACGGCGCGCACGCGCGTCTGTATGTTCGCCAATCCATGACCGATGGATTTGTTCATCTTTTCGAGGTCGAAGCCCTTGCCGTTGTCGCGGACTTCCATCACGACGCGTTCGTCGGTCGTCCACACGTTGACCGAGACGCGTTTGGCCGCGGCGTGCTTGGCCGCGTTGGCCAACGCCTCCTGGCAGATATGGAAAAGCGCCATGCTGTGCGCCTGCGGCAAGCCATCCAATTTGGCTTTCGCCCCGTTGACCGTGGCCGAGGCCAGCGTGTTGACCCGATATTCCGAAGCCAGCCGCTTGAGGCCGTCCAGCAGGTTCTCGTTATTCATTTGACGGGGACGCAGGTCGAGGATGTAGGTGCGGATGTCGCGGATGATCTGGTTCAGGTCGTCAATGGCATGTTTCACGCGGTTCCTCGCCTGTGTTTCCCCCTCCCCCAGCATGTGCTGGATGTTCTCCAATGCCAGCCCCACCCCGTAAATGGACTGGATGATGCCGTCGTGCAGGTCCATGCCGATGCGCTCGCGCTCCTCCAGCACCGCCAGGCGGCGCGCATTCTGATGCAGGCGCGCGTTTTCAATCGCCAGTCCCGCCCAATTCCCCGCCGCAGACAGGAGCTGCACGTCGCGCGCATCGAATGGGGATTGTCCGCGCGTGGCCACGCTCAACACGCCCACCAGGTTGCCTGAGGCCTTCAGCGGCAGGCAGGCAATTTGCTGGAATCCCGCCTGAACGACGGCATCCCGCTCAAAACGCGCATCGCCCGCCAAATCCACGCTGACAATCGGCTCGCCGGTCCGCGCCACCAACCCGGGGAAGCCCTCCCCCACGTGAAAACGGCTGCGGTTCCAGAAGGCTTCGGCGGCCTGTCCGCGGTGGAGGACCATCCGCAGGGTCTGTTTGTCGTCTTCCAGCAGGAAGATCTCGCCTGCTTCCACCTTCATATAATTCATCACCAGCGCCAGGGTCTTATTGAGAATCTCGTCCATCTCCAGCGAGGAAGTCAGCGTGGAGGCGATGTCGTTCAGCAGGGCGGCGTCCTCACTGCGGCGCGTCATGGCGGCATCACGTTCGCGCAAATGCTCGTAGAGACGCGCATTCTGAATGGCCGCGGAGGCGTAGGTTGCCAGCATCTGGATGATCTTCTCGTCATCGGCGGTGAATTCTGCCTGGCCGATCTTCTCCGTCAGATAGATCTGGCCCAGTTGCAGGTCCGCGGTCCGAATCGGGACGCCCAGAAACGAGCGCATCTTCGGATGATGCGGCGGATAGCCCACCGCGCGCGGGTCGCGCGTCACATCCGCAAGGCGGATTGGCTCCTCCGTGTCCATCAACGCGCCGATCAACCCACGTCCGCGCGGCGGATGCGGAATCCGTTTCACTTCATCCTCGGTCATGCCAACGGAAATAAATCGTTTGAGCTTTCCGTCGCCATCCAAAACCCCCACTGCGGCATAACGCGCCTCCGCCTGCTCACAGGCCACGGTCGCGATCCGCTCCAGCAACGTCTCCAGTGAGACATCCTTCACCAATTCCAGACTGGCTTGATGCAGGGCAATAAGACGTTCCTGAAGTTCTTCTCTGGTCAAAAGCATGGAATGTCACCTCAATTACACCGATTATATCCAGATTTACCAAGTTTGATAGAATTTGGCAGGCGGTCAACTTACAATTGCGACAGCAAGGAAAAAAGATGACAACTTCTCGAATCGCTGGATTCTATAATTTGACTCTCGACGAGCGCCGCGCTAAACTGGCGGACGCTTCGCGACTGACTCCCGAACTGCTGGCCGCGTGGACCTCGGGCGGACTCTCCCCCGAATCCGCCGATCCCATGATCGAGAACGTGGTCGGCCTCCACTCGCTCCCTCTCGGCATCGGACTCAACTTCCAGGTCAACGGCCGCGACGTGCTCGTCCCAATGGTCATTGAGGAACCGTCGGTGGTGGCGGGCGCGTCGTTCATGGCCAAACTCGCCCGCGCCGGCGGCGGATTCCATGCCACCACATCCGAACCTGAAATGATCGGACAGATGCAAGTCATCAACCTGCCGAATATCAATGAAGCACGCCTGAAGATCTACGAACATAAAGCTGAACTGCTGGCAACTGCCGATGAAATTGATCCCGTGCTGAAAAAGTTTGGCGGCGGCGCAAGAGACATCGAAGTCCGAATTATCGAATCATCGCCCATCGGCACGTTTATCGTCGTTCATCTCATCTACGATGTGCGCGACGCGATGGGCGCGAACGCGGTCAACACCGCCTGCGAAAAACTCGCCCCACAGATCGAAGCCATCACAGGCGGACGCGTCCACCTGCGGATTTTGTCCAATCTGGCGGACAGGCGTTTAGCGCGGGCACGTTGTACTGTGCCAATGCAAGAATTGGAAATTGCAGGACAAAATGGCATTTTGTCCCACACAGGCGAATCCGTCCGCGACGGAATCATCGCGGCCTGGGCCTTCGCCGCGTCCGACCCGTACCGCGCCGCCACGCACAACAAAGGCATCATGAACGGCGTGGACGCGGTCGTCATCGCCACCGGCAATGACTGGCGCGCCATCGAAGCGGGCGCGCACGCCTACGCCGCGCGGACTGGCAGGTACACATCCCTCTCCACCTGGGGCAAGGACGCGGACGGCAATCTGGTCGGCGCGCTCGAAATGCCGATGGCGGTAGGAATCGTCGGCGGCGCGACCAAAGTCCACCCTGCGGCGCAGGCCGCGGTCAAACTGATGGGCGTCAAGACCGCCAGCGAACTGGCCGAGATTATCGTCTCGGTGGGACTGGCGCAAAACCTGGCCGCCCTGCGCGCCCTCGCGACGGAGGGCATCCAGCGCGGACACATGACCCTGCACGCGCGGCAGGTCGCCATTGCCGCGGGCGCGGAGGGGGAGATGATCGAGAAGGTCGCGGCCCAGATGGTGGCGGAGAAGGTGGTGAGGAGTGACCGGGCGGAAGAGATTTTGAAGGGGTATACAGGTACACAAGTACACACGTAGACAGGTCGGATTCCGACGCTTCGCGTCCAGACTTCGGGGGCAAAGTCGGGAGACTTTGCAATCCGTGACTTTGCAATCCGTTGACAAATCAGCCAAACAAAATTATTATTCACGCCATGAATAACTTTTATTCACCGCCACCCACCTATTTCGAACGCTGGATCACCCCCCTGCTCCAGAGCGCCATCCGCGATCATGCCGTAATCGTATTGACAGGTGCTCGTCAGGTCGGCAAAAGCACCTTACTCCTCAACGCGGAGCCCTTCAAGAATTGGCGCTTCCACACGCTGGATGATCTCGATGTGCTTGCCCAAGCGCGGGACAAGCCTGAATCGCTTTGGGCAGGGACAGATCAGGTCATCCTCGATGAGGTCCAGAAAGCGCCCGAACTCCTATCCGCCATCAAACGGACGGTGGATCGCAATCCTGGCAAAGTCCATTTTGTGCTTTCAGGCTCGGCCAATCTCCTGCTGATGAAACAGGTCAGCGAAAGCCTGGCGGGACGAGCAGTGTACTTTGTGCTAGACCCAATGTCGTTTGGTGAAACCCAACAGAAAAAGCAACCCGATATTTTGTCGCGTCTGCTGAACGGCGAATTCCCCGAAGAAACCACTCTGCCAGACGCGCCGCCTGAAATCGCGGATATTCTCCTGCGTGGCTTCATGCCTCCCTTACTGACCCTTGATTCGCCGCAATCGTGGACGCGCTGGTGGGACGGTTACGTCACCACCTACCTCGAACGCGACCTGCGTCAGATCGCCCAAATCGACGCGCTGATGGATTTTCGCAAACTCATGCAACTCGTCGCTTTGCGTTCGGCGCAGTTGCTGAACCAATCCGAAGTGGCACGCGACGCGAGATTGCCCCAGCCGACGGTGCATCGCTATTTGAATCTACTGGAAACGACGCATCTGTTTGAGCGATTGCCCGCGTACACTTCCAGCCGCACAACCACGTTGTTGAAGTCGCCCAAGGCGTTCATCAACGACACAGGATTGGCTGTCTTTTTGTCGGGATATTACGAAGTGGACGAACTCCGCAAAGCGCGTGAATTTGGCGCATATTTTGAGACCTTCCTATATCACCACCTGCGCCTATTGACGCGACTCATGTCCCCGCAGGGACGCCTGTATTTTTGGCGCACGCGCGCAGGCACCGAAGTGGACTTTGTGGTCGAACATGGAAAACGCGTCGCGGCAGTGGAAGTCAAAAGCACGACCGCGCCTTCCTACGGAGACATCGCTGGCTTGTGCGCCTTCATGGACGAGCATCCAAAAACAGCGGCTGGTATTCTCGTCCACGGCGGACGCGCGGTGAAGCGACTGGATGAAAAGATCATCGCCATTCCGTGGACGATGTTGACTGGTTAAAACCTGACATGTCTCATCCGCGCCGTGACCGACGAGAACCCTCGCGTGGACATGCGCCACAATCATCAGACTTCCGCGGAGACATGTCAGGTTTTTGGAGAAGGAAACCCACAATGACCACATCTGAAGC
>DYKX01000037.1 GCA_020722375.1 Anaerolinea thermophila | reverse complement strand
CCAAAAAAGCACGCCATTTGCCCAGCCTTTGGTTGGCACAAAGACTTCGTGAATTGCTTGATTATCGTTTTCATCCGGTAAAATTCCCTTAACCCCTTCAAACTCATACTTCGTGCCGTCCAAAGCAATAATTGTGGATGTTTCAACTACGTCCGGTTCCGGAAAAATTATGTAGATATTTCTTTGATCAGAATCACTATCTTTTACTATTCCTTTCTCCCACCATTCCTGGTTCGGCGCGCTGGAGATGAGTTTGGCGTCGCTATAGCGCCAGCCGTCGCCATCAGATTCAAGTTGGAACATATCCTGTAAAGTCCCATCAGTCATTGTCACCCAAACGTGGCCGTCGCGAAGTTCAAAATCAGCATCGCCAATCTGCGCCTGGAATTCCGGGGGGAATCCGGTGGGGAAAGAGGGGGTGGGGGTAAGTGTGATGGTTGCGGTTGGCGTGATTAAGGTTTCGATGGGTGTTGAAGTGGGCCAGCCTTCCGAAGCCTCCGATAGCGTTCCCGTAGGGGGGACTTCGGAAGGCTGATGAATGGCGGGCGCGCACGCCGCGAGGAGGATAATTGGGAGTAGAAAGAAAAATTTCATGCGTTCCTCATTTTCAATGGTCATTGTACCGTAGGTAACGGGATTTTCTCGTGTGCCCGGCACAAAAAAGCCCGCCGATTTCTCGACGGGCAATTACCAATTCATGTTACGCAGTACCGCGAGATTTATCTCGCCCGGGCAGGCAACATGAATGTTGCGGTACTGAGAAACTGAAAAACTGAAAAACTGCGTAACATCAATTACCAATTACCGCAATTTAAAACATCAGCGCATTGACCTTCGCCATCGTCTCGGGCGCAGGCCGCAGGTCCGCTTCGGTGAGGCGGTTGAGAGGCGTATCCACCAGATTGTAGGTGTCGGTGAAGCTGGGCTTGGCGGGCTCCACATAGATCAGGCCTGTAACCAACTGGTTTTCGCGCTGGGCCTCTTCGAGCATCTTCAAGGCTTCCCAACGGTGGGTGGGATTGTAGTCGTTGCCCAATTTCTTCAACTTCACCACGGAACCATCGTGCAGTTCCACGTCGAGCGTCTCGCCAGGTTCGATATCCTCGATCAGGATCTCGTCGCGGGCGGGGATGAAGGACAGTTCGTGCAGGGGCGCTTCGTGGTCCTTGCCCCACGCGTAGGAGTGATAGGTGTTGTCCTGGTTGTTGAAGGTGACGCACGGGCTGATGATATCGAGCACGGCGATGCCGTTGTGGGCCAATGCTGCCTTGAGCAGTTCCTTCACCTGCTTCGGGTCGCCTGCAAAGGAACGCGCCACGAAGGTGGCGTTCGAAGCGATGGCCTCCATGCAGATGTCAATCGGCATGTACTGGTTGGTGCCCTGCTTCTTGAGTTCGAGGCCAACTTCGGCGGTGGCGGAGAACTGGCCTTTGGTGAGTCCATACACGCCGTTGTTTTCGACGATGTACACCATGTCCACGTTGCGGCGGATAACATGCTTGAACTGTCCCATGCCGATGCTGGCCGAATCGCCATCGCCAGAGACGCCAATACTGTGCAGCGTTGTATCTGCAAACAGCGCGCCTGTAGCCACCGAGGGCATACGTCCATGCAGGCCGTTGAAGCCAAAGGAGCGGTTCAGGAAATAGGTGGGTGACTTGCTCGAACAGCCAATGCCGCTGAATTTAACAATCTTTTCAGGGACCAGGTTCAATTCGTAGCAGGCGGCGATAATCTGGCTGGCGATGGAGTTGTGGCCGCAGCCCTGGCAGAGGGTGCTGGGCGCGCCGGTGTAATCCTTGCGGCTCAAGCCGATGGCATTGACGGCAACATTGGCGCCAGCGACAGGTAATGGTTGTGTCATTTCTTCGCTCCCTTCCTGGTGGAGGTCTTCGACTTTTTAACGGTAACTTTTTTCGACGATTTCGGCGTGGACTTCTTCTTTGCCTTCGGAGACGACTTGGCAGGTTTGGCAAATTTCAAAATACCCTCCCGCACCCATGCCGCCGAGGCGGGCATGCCGTCCTGATAGGCCACCGAGCGCAGTTTGGGCGCCAGTGCGGGGAAATCTGAACAGAGCAGTTGGTACATCTGTCCATCGCGGTTCATTTCGACGACGATGACCTGCTCATATTTCTGGATGAACTTCTCGACCGTCTTGTTGAACGGGATGGCCCGAATGCGCATCATGCTGGACTTGAGGCCGGCCGCGGCCAATTGGGCGCGTGCCTCCTCGACAGCGGATTCGGTGGAGCCATAGGCGATGACGCCCACTTCCGCGCCGCGCGTCTCGCGCATGATCGGTGCGGGGACGTATTCCCTGGCGGTTTCGTATTTCTTCTTCAAGCGTTCCATCACGCGATGGAAGACAGCCGCCTCCTCGGTGTAACGGGCGTATTCATCGTGACCTGTGCCGCGCGTGAAATAGGCGGACATGGGATGCTGATTGCCCGGCAGGGTGCGGTAGGGAATGCCGTCGCCGTCCTTATCGAGATAGCGGCCCCAATTACCTTTCAGTTCTTCGAGGTCCTTCTCGGTGAGGACCTTGCCGCGATCCATGGGGGTGTTGGGATATTCAAAGGGCTTGCTCATCCACTGGTTCATGCCTATGTCGAGGTCCGAGAGGACGAAGATGGGTGTTTGCAGGCGTTCGGCGATATCGAAGGCCTTCCAGCCAAACTCGAAGCACTCGAACACGTCACCGGGCAGGAGGATGACCGAGTCAGAATCGCCGTGGCCGATGTGCGCGGTGAAGGTCAGGTCGCCCTGGCAGGTGCGGGTGGGCAGACCGGTCGAAGGTCCGATGCGCTGCACATCCCAGATGACGACGGGGATTTCGGCGTAGTAGGCGAGGCCCGCGAATTCGGTCATCAGCGAGAGGCCCGGGCCCGAGGTGGAGGTCATCGAGCGGAGGCCGCCCCAGCCCGCGCCGATGGACATGCCGAGCGCGGCTAATTCATCTTCCGCCTGAACGATGGCGTAGGTGCGTTTGCCGTCTTCGCGTTTGCGGAGTTTGGGCAGGTAATCGTTGAGCGACTCGGCCAGGCTGGTGGCGGGCGTGATGGGGTACCAGCCCGCAAATTGTATGCCTCCGTAGATGGCGCCCAGCGCGGCGGCGGTGTTGCCATCGGCCATGATCAGGCCGTCGGTCTTGCTCATTGGTTCGAGGATGAACGGGTCGGTCTTGGTGAGGTTTTCCCGAGCCCAGTCTGCACCCGCCTTGACGGCGTTGAAGTTCATCATGGTCGGTTTTTCGCGGTGCTTGAAGTGGAAGTCGAGGGCGGAGTGGATCTTTTCCAGGTCCATGCCGATCATCTGGGCGAGCACGCCCACGTAGATCATGTTGCCGACCAGGTCGCGCAGGTTGGAAGGGACTTCCGTCTGTGCGCGGATGAGTTGCTTGATGGGCATGGCGTAGGCGGTGATGTCGGTGCGGGTGACGGGTTGCTTGATATCGTCCGCGTAGAAAAAGGCTCCGCCCGGCGCGACCGACTCAAGGTCACGCGCGAACGAGGTGGGGTTGATGGCAACCACGATCTCGTTCGTGTCGGCGCGGGCGGTGTATCCATCCTTATTGACGCGGATGGTGTACCACGTCGGCTGTCCCTGAATGTTGGAGGGGAAGAGGTTCTTGCCGCTGACGGGGATGCCCATCTTGAAGATGGCGCGCAGGATGGTGTTGTTGGCTGTGGACGAGCCTGAGCCGTTCACGCTGCCAACGGTGATGGAAAAATCGTTCACTACTTTCTGTTTCATGGAACTCCTCGTTGAGGGATGAATTTAACCACAGATGAAAGGGATACAAGGGATTTTTCTTTATCGCTTTCATCCCTTTTATCTGTGGTTCATTTTGAAGATGAGATCAGTTGATTGATCAAGTCCGAATGTTCGCTGAGGGCTTTGAAGCCGGCGTCGAATTTGCCATTGCAGATGGAGTCGACCATTTTTTGGTGGTAGGTCCAGACCTCTGTGAGGTAATCATAATCGGTGAAGAAATTGAGGCCGACGGTTTCGTAGGCGTCCCAATAGGCTTGCAGGAGGCCGATGATGAAGGGGTTGTGGAGGCGGGAGTATATGGCGAGGTGCAATTCGCGATGTTCGGGGTGGGGAATTTCGATGGGGTTGCCGCGCAGTTTTTCCCAGGCGCGGGCGACGAGGTCTTTGAGGGCGGCGTGGTCTTCGGGGGTGAGCAGGCGGACGGCCTCATGCCAGTAGGCGGTTTCGATGTGGCGGCGCAGGTCGGCAAAGGCGATGAAATTGTTCTTGTCGAGTGCGAGCGCGTATTGCAGGCTTTGACGCACGGCGGGGAGGAAGTTATACGGCTGACGGCGGATGCCGGTGCGCGGCTTCACTTCGACGAGACCGAGGGCGCGCGCCACCTCCAATTGTTCGCGCAGGGACGCGACCGAAACGCCCAGTTCCTGGCTCAACGCGGTGAGTGCGGGCAGACTTTGTTCGGTCTGCTCGTGGGAGGCAAGGTATTGCAGGAATTCGGAGAGGGGTCGGTCTCGTAACATCGGATGATTACGATTAATCAGATGAATAGGATGATTAGAGTATAAAGCGTTCGGCGTCTGGTGTCAAGATAAAAAACTCCCGGTGATTCCCGGGAGCCAACAAAAGTTGATTTTTGATTTTGCTTGAATCATGAAAACTTTTTTCCAAATTCCTCCACCACGGCCCACAAGTCAGGGGGAAGACGCCTTTGCACTTCTTGTGCGAATTCTTCAGGGACCCCTCCGTAATACGCTTCTGCGATGGATCCCGCAATGGCAGCCATTGTGTCCGCGTCACCTCCCAACAACACAGCATTGCGAACGGCGCTCTCAAAGTCATTTGATTCAAAGAAGGCAGTGAACGATTCTGGTACGGAACCAGGGCTGGTCGAGTCCCAGCGATAGGATGGTCGAATTTCATCCAAGGTACGATTTAGGTTATATCCGAAGCGAGCCTCGATCTCTTGTCGAATCTCTTGCTTTGTTGCACCTGTCCGCGCCAGGTAGATAGCCAGTGCGACAGATTGCGCACCTTTGATTCCCTCGGGATGGTTGTGTGTCACTTCTGCTGAGCGTCTGGCTTCCAGTAAAACTTGGTCTGCCGAATTGAACGCCCACCCTACCGCGCTGACCCGCATGGCAGACCCGTTTCCCATACTGTGATAAGGTTCCACGCCATCGTTAGCCAGCCAATGGCGGAAATAACTGCCATATCCAGCCTTGGGATATCGTTTTGCATATTCAACGATTGCTTCCCTGTAGTCTCGTTGATGCAGAATTGCATCTGCGACCGCAAGGGTGAGCACCGTATCATCGGTGAATGTGGATCCTTTTTTGAACAAAATGAATCGAGGATCCTTGCATATTTTATGTTCAAAGCGAAAACCGATCATGTCTCCAGCAATCGCCCCGAACAAACGGGTGGACTTATTATCCTTCACGGTTAACCTCGTGCTGCTTGTTTTCAATCCTACCCTCATCCCTCCCAGATGACAAGCCTATCGGAGCCTCCTCTCACCTCTTCCCCGCCACCAACACACTCAAAAACACCAGCCCAATCGCACCCCCCTCGCGCAGGGATGGAAGCTGCCGCGAGCAGAGGCCCGATTCGATGTAAAATAGAGACATCTGACGAAAGGAGTTCCCCATGACAGAGCAAACCCTGCGTGACCTGCTCGGCAAACTGCACGACGAACTCCAACGCATCGAAAGCGTGGATGAAAAGGGACGCGATCTCCTGCGCAACCTCGATGCCGATGTTCGCGCCCTGCTCGAACGTTCGGGCGAAGCGGAGAGCGCTTCCATTGCGAAGAGCATCCAGTCTGCAATGGATCATTTCGAGATCACGCATCCCAAGTTGACGATGGCCCTCTCCGAGATGTTGACCGCGCTCAACAACGCGGGGATCTGAACCAGCGTCACCGAGTCGGAAATTTGGCCGACTCTCCAGGAAAGTCGGCCATTTGTGCGCTCTGTGGTAAATCTTCCAAATCTATGGTCTTCTCAAAGTCGCTTGACAGATTGACCGATTTGGAACGCGAACACTTGCACTCCCTGGCGCCGCCCGCCACTATAATCCCCGAAGCGGAGCGAGTGGGAGGGCAGGTGTGTGCCAGGCGCAAGTGTGGGCGAATTTCGCAAATTCGCGACATTCGTGTTGCGGAAGTTCCGACTTTGAGAAAGCCATGCTTCCAAATCTGGCGCGCGGCGGGAAAACGCAAAACACTAAGGTATAATAGATACGCTTCACGCACATCACAGCACAAGGCATTTTATGGCAAGCGCATCCCTCAACCTCCCTGCCGATTACTGGCAAACCCTTCACGTCACACCCAAAGACATCGAATTTCTACAAACGCATCTGTTCGAACATGAAACCCCCCTCACGCCGCGCGAACTGGTCACGGTGTTGGTGGCGGAACGATTGCGCACCGAACAGGAAGCGGCCCAGAAGAAACAGGACAACACAAAAATCTATCGGCCGATGGAAAAATATGCCGTCGGCGATCTGTTGAAATTCCCCGCCCTTCAGACCGGCGGACGCGTGAGCGCCGTCCGCGCGGGCGTGAACCCCGAACTGGGCGAGTTCGATGTAATGACTGTGGACATGGAAGGTGGCGGACAGAAACTATTTGCCGCCTCGTTGCAGAACCACAAACTGAACAACCCTCCCGAGGAGGAAGAATCCGCTTCGGGGCTGGACCCGGAGGCGATCGTGCGGGACTACGGCGCGGACCTCGAAAAGAAACTGGACGCGGCTTTCGCGGCCGACGATTCGCTCGTCCGCATCGCGGGGCGCTGGTTCCCGCGGGCCCTGCTGTTGGACGTGAACACGGGTCACCTCAACCTGGCCGAGGCTGTGCTTGATATGGCAGGCGGCGAGCCTCTTCCCACCGACGCATTGATGAAGGATATCGAACTGCCGGCGGGGGTGAATCCCAAACTGACGGAATTCTCGCTCAATTACGCCCTGCAGGAGGATGCCCGCTTCGACGAGGTCGGCCCTTCGGGAAAGGTGTTGTGGTGTCTGGAACGTCTCGAGCCTGAAGGCGTGCGGAGCGTCCCTGCGCCGCTGCAATATGTGGAGATCCCTCACGACCGCGCCGTCCTCACCGACCAGATGCTGGCCCTTGAATCACAGGTGGACGACGAACTGAGCGAAGCATCCGCCCCGCCTGCGGAGGAAGTGACCATCAGCCTGCTTTATCCGCATTGGCGCGCAGGCACGCTGCCGATTTCGGCGCGCGTCAAACGGCTATTTCCCACCGCCTACGAGACAGAACGTGTCCGCTTTACGCTGTTGGACGCGAAAACGGGAAAGAAAATCCCCGCCTGGGTCGTCCGCAAGCACGGATATGTGTACGGACTGGCCAATTGGTATAAAACGCAAGACCTGATGCCCGGGGCGCTGATCCGCGTCCGCAAGAGCAACCAGCCTGGCGAGGTCCAGATCGAGGCGCTGACGCATCGTTCGGTCCGCGATTGGGTGCGGACGGTCATCGTCGGCGCGGATGGCGGTCTCGTGTTTGCCCTCCTGAAACAGCAGATCACGGCCGAGTTGAATGACCGCATGGCGCTGGCTGTCCCCGACCCCGCGTCGGTGGACGCGGCCCGCGATCAGGCCGCAAAGTCGCGCATTCCGTTCGATGCGTTGACGAAAAACCTGATGCGCGAACTGACGAAACTCAGCCCGCAGGGACATGTGCATGTCCAGGAGTTGTACGCCGCCATCAATATTTTGCGCCGCGTGCCGCCCGCCCCGCTGATGGCCCTGCTGGCCACGCAACCCGACTATACTCATGTTGGCGACCTGCATTTCCGATTGGATGAACAATCATGACCGAAGGGAAACGTTTATTAAAACCAACTGTCTGCACCACTTTTCAGATCGATTTTGACTGGTGGAAGGAAAGCGAGCGCGATTGGCATGTGTATCTGCGTTCGTTGTTGTGTCCTGCCCACCAGGAATCGCTGGCCGCGTTGGAAGAGGGCCAGATGGTCGACTGGGTGGACGAGAATACCGCTGAGGTGCGCGAGGTGGACGGCATTCAGCACGCGTTGATGAGTCATTGCGCACGCCAGCCCGATTTTGTCACCCAGCAGACGGCGCTGGTGGAGGCGGTCTTCCGCCTGTTTTTGGTGAACGGCAACCAGCCGATGAGCGCGGAGGATCTGGCCGCGAAGTTGGGCCGACCCGCGAATACGATTCTGAGCACGCTGGCGGGTCCGCGTGTGTATAAAGGTTTGAGACCGGTGTAGTAATCGTTTTCATCCTTCATTGCGAAGAGGCTGATAGTCAAGTAGCCGTGCATTTCGGCGTATCGAGACAAGACCAAAAAAGCAATCCTGCAGTAAGAGGAGATTGCTTCGCATAAACCGCTTGCAATGACGGATTACAAAACCTGCCCCCGTAGCTCAATGGACAGAGCAGTTGCCTTCTAAGCAAAAGGTTGAAGGTTCGATTCCTTCCGGGGGCGCTCCCGAATTGGCTAATTAAAAACTAGTTATGCAGACATAGTTTTATGACCACCACAAAAGTTTGCCAAAAATGCAATCAGGAGAAACCAATCGAAGATTTTCCTTGGAAAAATAAGATTTTAAAAATTAAACATTCTGTTTGTAAGCCATGTACTGCCAGCCGATCTAATCAATGGTATAAAAATAATAGAGCAGATCATATACGAAATGTGATGCAAAATAAAAGGGCTGATAGGCAGAATGCAAGGCAGTTTGTTTGGGATTATCTGGCAAGCCATCCATGCGTCGATTGTGGCGAGAACGACCCCGTTGTTTTGGAGTTTGATCATGTAAACGGAAAAAAGGCGAATGTTGCAAATCTTGTGGCAAACGGAGTTGGTATTGAAAGACTAAAACTTGAAATATCACTTTGTGAGGTGCGGTGTAGCAATTGTCATCGACGCAAAACATCGAGGGAGAGGGGATGGTTTTCTGGATGATTTGCAAGTTATGATTAAACCTAATGTGTTGGAAGATAAATTGGATTGGTTTTGAAAGTTTATCAATGAATATAATCGTACATTAGGAGAAAAAATGGCAACCGAACGATTTGGAATCATCAAAGTCGGCGGCGTGGACGCGACTGTTATTGGTGACGATGTGACGGTGGGGCAGGCCGCGCCTGAGTTCACCGCGCACGCGCTGGATTGGTCGCTTGTGCGCGGGCTGGCCGATACCAAAGGGAAAGTTCGCATCATTGCATCCGTCCCTTCGCTGGATACGGATGTTTGCGACCGTGAGACGCGTCGTTTTAATGCCGAAGCGGCCGCGCTCGACAAGGATATCGTCATCCTGACCATCAGCACCGACCTGCCCTACGCCCAGAAGCGCTGGTGCGGCGCGGCGGGCGTGGACCAGGTGATGGTTCTCTCGGACCATCAGAACGCGGAATTCGGCGAGAAGTATGGCGTGCTGGTCAAGGAGCGCCGCACTCTGCGCCGGGCCGTTTTTGTGGTCGGCCGCGATGATCGACTGGTCTATGTGGCTTATATGCCTTCGAATAGCAACGAGCCGAATTACGAAGAAGTGCTCGAAGCGGCAAAGAAGGCTTTATAAAGTAGCGCGAGATTTATCTCGCAGGAGCAGGTATCATGCCCAGAGTAGTTCGTAAATCTGAGACGACACTGGTAGAGAGGCGGCGCGACCTCGTCCACGCGGTGAGTTGGACGGTGCGCTCCGGCGTGTGGAGTCCGCCGACGGATGCGTATGAGTCGGAGGACGCGTATGTCGTCCGAGTGGAAGTGGCGGGGATGCGCGAATCTGATTTCGAGATCACATTCGAGGATGGATTCCTCACCATCAGCGGGATCCGCCCCGACGTCTCGGAGCGACGCGCCTACCAGCAGATGGAGATACGCTTTGGGCGATTCTCCACTGCGGTCGGTGTGCCCGGTCCGATCAATGTGGACGAGTCTCGAGCAGACTATGAAGACGGTTTTCTCACCGTCACCATGCCAAAAGCAAAACCCAATTTCATCAAAGTAAAAGAGTAACATGGGCGCAACCCGTTGGAATACTGCCGCAAACGAATTTGTGAACTGGATGTGGGAGAACGACCCCGCAGGATTTGTGTCGTTCGTGCCGTCTCTGTTTTCGCTCCCGAAGAAGAAAGACGAAACGAACCCTGCGGAAAGCGAACCTGCAACCGAGAAGGCAAAATATCCCGATGTCCTTCCCATTTTGCCGCTGCGCGGCGTGGTAGTCTACCCGGCCACGGCTGTCCCGTTGACGGTGGGACAGGCGCGCTCGATTCGCCTTGTGGACGATGTGACTGCCAGCGAACCCAAACTGGTGGGACTCGTCGCGGCGCGTGACCCCGAACTGGAGCAGCCCGGCCCGTCCGACCTCTACACGGTCGGGACGATCGCCACGGTGCATCGTCTGCTGCGCGCTCCCGATGGGACGATCCGCCTGCTGGTGCAGGGATTGGAGCGTTTCCGCCTCGGCGAGTTCGTGCAGGAGGAACCGTATCTCAAGGCGCACATCGAACTTGCGCCCGAGACCGTGGAAACAGGACTGGAGATCGACGCACTGGCTCGTAATGCCCGCGACCAGTTCCAGCAGATCGTGGGACTGATCCCCTCCTTCCCGGAGGAACTGGCGCAGTCCATTCTTGGGATCGAAGATCCGCTCCAGACGGTTTACACCATTGCCAATTTCCAGCGCATCGAAATGGCGGATGCACAGAAGTTGCTGGAGATCGATTCTGTCTCGGAAAAATTGCGAAAACTGCTGGGCCTGCTGGTGCGCGAGGTCGAAGTGCTCACCATTGGGCAGAAAATCCAGAATGAGGCGCGCGGTGAGATCGAAAAGGTCCAGCGCGATTATTTCCTGCGCGAGCAGATGAAGGCCATCCAGAAGGAACTCGGCGAACGCGACGAGCAAACGGTGGAGGCGGAGGAATTTCGCAAGAAGATCGAAGCCGCCAGGATGCCCGAAGAGGCTGAGAAGATGGCGCGCCGCGAACTGGAACGGCTGGAACGCCTGCCCACCGCCGCGGCGGAATATGGCGTCATCCGCACCTACCTGGACTGGCTGGTTTCCCTCCCCTGGGCGCTGCAGACGCAAGACAACCTCGATATCAAACACGCGCGCGATGTGTTGAATTCCGACCACTTTGGGCTGGAGGATGTGAAAGACCGCATCCTCGAGTTCCTTGCCATCCGCAAACTGCGCCTCGAACGGAAAGAGGAACTTGCCAGGGCATTCGAGGACAAGATCCGCCGCGAGCGTGAAGGCGTGATTCTGTGCTTTGTGGGGCCGCCCGGCGTGGGCAAGACCTCGCTGGGACAGTCCATCGCGCGGGCGATGGGACGCAAGTTCACGCGCATGTCGCTGGGCGGGATGCGCGACGAGGCCGAGATTCGCGGTCATCGCCGCACGTACATCGGCGCGATGCCCGGGCGGATTCTGCAGGCCCTGCGCCGCATCGAAAGCCGCAACCCGGTCTTCATGCTCGACGAGATCGATAAACTGGTCTTCGATTTCCACGGCGATCCTGCCTCGGCCCTGCTCGAAGTGTTGGATCCCGAACAGAACAGCGAATTCCGTGATAATTACCTCGAAGTGCCGATTGATCTTTCGCAGGTGATGTTCATCACCACTGCCAACTCGCTCGAGAACATCCCCGGTCCGTTGTATGACCGCATGGAGGTCATCTACCTTTCGGGATACACCGACCGCGAGAAGATTGCCATCGCGCGCGGTTACCTCATCCCGCGGCAACTGCGCGAAAATGGCCTGCGCCCCAAAGAGGTGACGTTCACCGACGAAGCGTTGCAGAAGATCATCCGCCAGTATACGCGCGAGGCGGGCGTCCGCAACCTCGAGCGGAAGATTGGCGCGGCCTGCCGCAAGGTGGGGACGCGCATTGCCGAGGGCAAACGCGTCGCGGTCAAAGTGACGCCAAAAGTGGTGGAGGAACTGCTCGATAAGCCGATCTTCTTCGGACAGGAGGAGATCAGTCGGCGCACGTCCATCCCCGGCGTAGTGCCCGGGCTGGCGTGGACGATGTTCGGCGGCGACATCCTCTACGTGGAATCCACCAAGATGCCCGGGAGCAAGGGCTTCCAGGTGACCGGTTCGCTCGGCAATGTGATGCAGGAATCCGCGCGGGCGGCGTTCTCTTACGTCCGTTCGCGGGCGGATGCGCTCAAACTGTCCGCGGATTTCTTCAATAACAACGACATCCACCTCCACGTCCCGGCTGGAGCGACGCCCAAAGACGGTCCGTCCGCGGGGGTGACGATGGCCACCTCCCTCGTCTCGCTCATCTCGGGGAGGAAAGTCCTCCCGCAGGTGGGCATGACGGGCGAGATCACGCTTCGAGGTCAGGTATTGCCCGTGGGCGGAATCAAAGAAAAGGTTCTGGCCGCACACCGCAACGGTCTGCGGACGGTGATCCTGCCGAAGGGCAACAAGCGCGACCTGGATGACGTCCCCGAAGAGATCCAGAAGGCGCTGAAATTTGTCTTTGTCGAAACGGTGGAGGATGTGCTGAACGCCTCGCTCGAAAAACCGAAGAAGCCTTCCAAACCCGCGGCAAAGAAAAAGTCTACGAAAGCCAAATCGAATGTTAAAAGTTCTTCTGGCCGAAGATGACCAGACCATGGCGACTCTTCTCAAGACCCTCCTGAAAATGGAGGGCTATCAAGTTTCGGCATTGGATGTCGATTCAGATATCGCACAAGCGGTCATTGCGGCCAAGCCTGATATTCTCGTGATGGATGTTCACCTGTTGAACTCCAACGGCATGGATGAACTGGCAAAACTACGCGCTTTGCCCGGCGGGAAATCGGTGCGTGTGCTTATGACCTCCGGGCTGGACTTCAAGGACCAGTGCTTGAAACTCGGCGCCAACGGCTTTCTCCAAAAACCGTTCATGCCCGACGATCTGATCCATTCCCTGCGGGAAATAAGCAAGTGACCCAAAGCGCTCTCCTCAAAGGAGATCGCATGACCATGCGAACCCGCACGGGACTTCAATCCCGTGCTGATTTTACAAAGCCCTTTGGCCTATGACCCTACGATTTGGCATCCTCACAGTTTCCGACCGCTCCTCGCGCGGCGAACGCGCGGACTTGAGCGGACCTGCCCTCGCGGACTTCGTCCGCGCCCGCGGCTGGGCCGCACCTCTCCTCGACGTTGTGGCGGACGACCGCGCCCAGATCGCCTCCACGCTGACGGGTTGGTGCGCCCGCGGCGACCTCGACGTCATCCTCACCACTGGCGGGACAGGGTTCGCCCCGCGCGACGTCACCCCCGAAGCCACCCGCGACGTGCTCGAACGCGAGGCCCCTGGCCTGGCCGAGGCCATCCGCGCCGAATCGCTGAAAGTGACTCCCCATGCCATGCTCTCGCGCGGACTGGCGGGCATCCGCGGGCGGACGATCCTCGTCAACCTGCCTGGCAGTCCCAAAGGCGCGGTGGAGAGTCTGGGGGTGCTGGCGGATGTGTTGGAACACGCGGTGCAGTTATTGAGGGAAGATGCCAATGCGGAGATGGGACATTAGTAATTCTGTTTCTGCATGGCAAACCGTCTTGTGAACCACGCGCAGGCGAACTTGTTCGCTTTCGCGCCCCGCTGTTCCCACAATGGGAGGCCGATCAACTGGCAGTCCTACCGCAATTCCTGTTTCTCTCACTTCACCGCACGGACAATCCCCGCCACGTGTTCGGGACTCGACCCACAGCATCCGCCCACGATGCGCGCGCCCGCGGCTACGTACTTCTTCGCGAACTCGCCCATCTCCTCGGGAGTCACCTTGTAGACAGCCTGATTGTCCGCGCCCATTTCGGGCAGGCCCGCGTTCGGCTTGGCCCACAGGAGCGCCTCGGGCGCGGTGGAATGGTATTCGTTGATGATGCTCTCCATGTTTTCGAGCGTCGTCCCGCAATTCGCTCCGATGATGTTCGCGCCCAGGCTGGGATATTTGGTCATCACCTGCGCGGGCTTGACGCCCATCATCGTCCGCACGCCGCGGTCATAACTGAACGAGACCACGATCGGCAGGTCCGTGACTCGGCGCGCGCCCTCCAGCGCGGACTGGGCTTCGTCCAGTGCGAACATCGTCTCGATGACGAGCAGGTCCACGCCTGCTTCCGACAACGCTTTGGCCTGTTCCTCGTACGACGCGGCCACCTCTTCGGGCGTCGCGGGCCCGTAGGGTTTCATCAACAGGCCAGTCGGTCCAAGTGAACCGCCCACCAGCACGCCCGTCCGCTTCGAGGCGGCCTTGCGCGCCAGTTCCGCGGCGCGGTGATTGATCTCGGCCACGCGTTCCGCCAGCGGGGATTCGCGCAGTCGCAGGCGCGTCCCGCCGAAGGTGCAGGTCAGGATGATGTCCGAACCCGCATCCACGAAACTTTCTGCCAGCGCCAGGATTTTTTCGGGATGTTCCAGCACCCAGGCTTCGGGCGGTTGACCCGACACCAGCCCCATTTTCTGCAGGTTTGTGCCTGTCGCGCCATCCGCCACCAGAATTTCCCCTGCTTGCAAGCGTTCCAAGAAACCATCCATGCGGCCCTCCAGTAGTTTGATGCGGCGAGTATACCAAAGTTGGCGCTCCTCCCCCAAACCTGTTCTTTGATTTTTGGGAGGCAGGGAGGGGGTGTTACAATTGCCCCCATGCCGAAAAACATCAACGTACTTTTTCTCGCCGCGGAAGCCGAGCCGTTTGTAAAAGTGGGCGGACTGGGCGACGTGGCCAGCGCCCTGCCGCGCGCCCTGCGGAATCTGCCCGCCGACGTGCGCGGCGATTCCGTTCTGGACGTGAGGCTGGTTCTGCCGCACCACGGCGTGGTCAAAGCGGACGCGCGTCCGCTGGCGATGTTCCCGCTCGAACGCGAGGGCAGGGACGTGATGGTGCAGGTCTCGGAGACCACGCTGGGCGGGATGCCTGTTTACCTGCTCAGCGGCGGACCGATCACGTCGGTCGGGTCGGTGTACTCGTCCAATCCCGCCATCGACGCGGAAAAGTATTCCTTCTTTTCGCTGGCCGCGCTGGAACTGCCGCGTGTCCTGAATTGGAATGTGGACGTGATCCACGCGCACGATTGGCATACCGCGCTGGCCGTCTATGCCATGTTGCTGAAACGCTGGACGGGTGCGACGAATGGCGTGGCCTCCGTGCTGACGCTCCACAACCTGCCGTACATGGGCGCGGACGTGACCGATATCCTCGCTTCGTACAATCTTCCCGTCGCCCAAACAGACCTGCCCGATTGGGCGCACGCCCTTCCGCTTCCGCTGGGAATTTTTTCTGCCGACGCGGTGGTGGCTGTCTCACCGACCTACGCTGAAGAAATTCTCACGCCCGAATTCGGTTGCGGCCTCGAAGATTTCATCCATCGTCGCCGCGAAGTTTTGCACGGAATTATCAATGGCATCGACGCGCGCGCCTTCGATCCTGCCACCGACCCCGCCATTCCCCACCAGTTCACCGCTGAAAATCCCGCCATCCGCGAGAAAAATAAAACCGCTTTACAGGAAAAACTCAACCTGCCCGTGGACCCCGTCACGCCGATGATCGCCATGGTCGGCCGCATGGACGTGCAGAAAGGGGTGGACCTGGCGCTCAACGTGCTGGAGAAGATCACCGACATCCCATGGCAGTTCGTCCTGCTCGGCACGGGCGACCCCGCGCTGGAGGAAGCCGCGCGCAAGTTGCAGATGGAATACCCTGGCCGCGTGCGCGCCGAACTCCGCTTCGACGGCGCGCTGGCGCGTCACATCTACGCCGCGGCGGATATGCTCCTGATGCCGTCGCGTTATGAACCCTGCGGCCTCGCCCAGATGATCGCCATGCGCTACGGATGCCTGCCCATCGTCCATGCCACGGGCGGGTTGAAGGATACCGTCACGGATGAAGTCGGATTCGTCTTCAAATCCGCCACGCCGCGCTCGCTCCGCACCGCGCTGGTGAAAGCCCTCTCTGTTTATCCCGATCGCGGCCACTGGCGCGCCCTCCAGCAAACCGCCATGCGAAAAGACTTCTCGTGGGCCAAACCCGCGCGGGAATATTTTGAACTGTACCAGACCTTACTCGATAAAAAAGAATCCTGAAATTCCATCCTCCATCCTCCATCCTCCATCCTCCCCATGATCTTCCATCGCTCCAGCGGCATCCTCCTCCATCCCACCAGCCTGCCTGGTCCCTACGGCATCGGCGACCTCGGTCCCGAAGCCTTTCGTTTCGTGGATTTCCTCGCCGAGAGTAACACCCGTCTCTGGCAGGTGCTTCCGCTCGGCCCCACGGGCTACGGCGATTCGCCCTACCAGTGTTTCTCGGCTTTCGCGGGCAACCCCTACCTCATCAGCCCCGACTTCCTCCTCCGTGACGATTACCTGCATCCCAACGACCTGGTCGAGAAGACGGACTTCCCCGCGCGTAAAGTGGACTTCGGGCGGATCATCCCCTGGAAATTAAACCTGCTCGAGCGCGCCTACCTCCGCTTCACCTCCGACCCCGCGCGGGATCGCGCTTCCTTCGAGCGTTTCTGCGCCGACGAGTCACACTGGCTGGACGACTTCGCCCTCTTCATGGCGTTGAAAGAGTCGAACGGCGGAGGCGCCTGGGGTGGCTGGCCCGCGCCCCTTCGGACGCGTGAAGCGTCCGCACTCGCGCAGGCCCGAGTCGACTTGGCGGATTCCATCCAGCGCTTCAAGTTCTACCAATTCCTCTTCTTCCAGCAATGGAACGCTTTGCGCAACCACGCCAACTCGCGCGGGGTAAAAATCATCGGCGACATTCCCATTTTCGTCGCTTACGATTCTGCCGATGCCTGGGCTAATCCCGAACTGTTCTTCTTCGATGCGGACGGGCGTCCCACCGTCGTCGCGGGCGTCCCGCCTGACGGTTTCTCCCCGACGGGTCAACTCTGGGGCAATCCGCTTTACGATTGGCCGAAGCACAAAGAGACGGGCTTCGCCTGGTGGCTGGCGCGTTTTCGTGCCACGCTCGCGCAGGTGGACATTATCCGTCTCGACCACTTCCGCGGCTTTGCGGGCTATTACGAAATCCCAGCCACTGACTCGACCGCCGAAAATGGCCGCTGGATGCCCGCTCTCGGTGCAGAGTTGTTCGCGGTCATGAAGCAATCTCTCGGTGAACTTCCGATCATCGCCGAAGACCTCGGCCTCATCACCGAGGACGTGGTTGCCTTGCGCGATGGGAATGGCTTCCCTGGCATGAAGATTTTGCAATTCGCGTTCTCTGGTCCCGACAACCCTTTCCTGCCGCACCACTTTCGCGAGAATTGCGTGGTGTACACGGGCGTCCACGATAACGACACCACGCGCGGTTGGTACGAATCCGCCTCCGAGCAGGAACGCGAATTTGCCCTGCGCTATTTTGGATTGAAAGCCACAAAAAGCATGGCGAAGGAATTCCCCGCGCATCTCATACGTGCTGCGTGGTCATCGGTGGCAGCCTTCGCCCTTGCGCCCATGCAGGACTTCCTTGCTCTCGGCGGGGAGGCGCGCTTCAACTATCCCTCCCGCCTCGGCGGCAACTGGGACTGGCGCATGGACTCGTCCGCGCTGACAGATGAACTGCGCGACCGCATCCGTGCGTTGAATTATTTGTACCAGAGGTAAAATAAAAAAACCCGTTGGCTCATCTGTAAAGAGTGTGCAACGTGACAGTCACTTCGGAAGTGACTGTCACGTTGTCGCACAGATTCTACACATGAGCCAACCCCGTTTTCCGCCGAAGGCGAGAAAACGGGGTTCTCAAAGGAAACCTTTATGACAATCACAATCGCGCTCGCAGGCAAAGGCGGCGTCGGCAAGACGACCGTCTCGGGCATGGCCATCAAATGGCTGGCGCAGAACCAGCCTGACAGTATCCTTGCTATTGATGCCGATCCCTCCAGCAACCTCAACATGGTGCTCGGTCTCGATCTCGAATGGACAGTCGGCGATATCCGCGAAGATATGCTCGAACAGGTCAAGTCCTCCCTGTTGGGAGGCGGCGCGGCCATGGGAGCGTTGCCTGGCGGCATCAATAAGCGCGATTACCTGGAATATCACATCCAATCGGCATTAGCAGAAGGTTCCCGTTTCGACCTGATTGCGATGGGGCGCGGCGAGGGGCAAGGCTGTTATTGCGCCGTCAATCACATCCTGCGCGAAGTGGTTGACGGGATGAGCAAACATTATGCCTACGTGGTCATTGATAACGAGGCGGGGATGGAGCATCTTTCGCGGCGGACGACGCGCGACGTTCAGCATTTGCTCATCGTTAGCGATCCAACCCAGCGCGGATTGGTCGCGGCCCAGCGCATTGCAGATATGCGCCACAGTCTCGACATCAACATCGAAAAGGCATATCTTGTCATCAACCGCCTGCAAGGCGACATGCCGTCCGAATTAAAAGCCTTCGTGGATAAGATGGATGTGCCCCTGCTCGGGACCGTCCCTGCGGATGGCGAACTGACCAGTTACGAATTTTCGGGCAAACCTCTGGTGGACCTGCCCGATTCCTCGCCTGTTTATCAATCCGTCGCGAAGATGATGGAACAAATTTTGAAGTAAACCATCAAAGGATAAAAAAATCAGCCCTCTTTTTTTGGCAGAGGGCTGATTTTTTTTGTTTGATGTTACAACTTTATTTCGGCCTTGAGCATGTTCGTCTCTGGGACGATTTCGAACGAGGTGAACCCCACCGATTCACACAGCCTGTGCATGGCCTCGTTTTCAGGCGACATTAGGGCGATGATGCTTTGGATTTTTTCATCGCGGCCGATCTGGATGACGCGTTTGAGCAGTTCCTTGCCGAGACCCTGTCCCTGATATTTGTCACTGATAAGCATGGTGTAACGCGCCTCGCGATCTGTGCCGCGCAATTTGCTCAGGCGGGCTGCGCCGAAGATGGCGCGCTGTCCGTTCTCTTCACCCTCCACCACCAGGGCGATCTCGCGGTCATAGTCATTGTGCGTCATGCGCGCCAGCCGTTCATGGGTGATGCGTTGACTCAGCATCATCGGGGAGAGGTAGCGCATGTAGACCGTCCTGTCGGAAAGCGAGGCGTGGAAGCCGCGCATCATCATCTCATCCTCGGCGCGGATCGGGCGGATGATCACCTTGCGGCCGTCCTTCATCGTCCACGGTGCGACATACTGGTTGGGGTAGGGGCGGATCGCCAGTTTGGGCAGTTTGCTTGCATCATCCACATTGTGCAGGACTACGCGGGCATCCAGCGCAAGGATTTTTTCGGGGGATGCGATCAGCGGGTTGATGTCCAGTTCTTTGATCCAGGGTTGTTCCACCACCAACTGACTGAAGTTGACCAGCAGTTGCTCGAGTGCGGTCAAATCCACAGGGGCGCGGCCGCGCACGCCCTTGAGCGCCTCGTAGATCCTGGTCTGCTCGATCATGCGCCGCGCCAACGTCAGGTTCAGCGGCGGAAGCGCCAGCGAGGAATCCTTGAAGACTTCCACCAACTGACCGCCCATCCCGAACAGGAGCACGGGGCCAAATTGCGGATCGATGCTGGACCCGATGATGAGTTCGTATCCATCGAGTTTGATCATCGGCTGGACGGTGACGCCAAGGAAATGCCCCTCGCCGTATTTGTCCGTCACGCCCTTGCGGATGGCGTCGCGGGCGCGGCGGATGTCGTCCGCATTTTGCAGGTTGAGTTGCACGCCGCCCACGTCGGTCTTGTGCGTGATGGTCTCCGAGTGCAGTTTGAGTACCACAGGATAGCCCAATTTTTCCGCGGCTTGAATTGCCTCGTCCGCAGTATGGGCGATGATGGTGGGGGTGGTGGGGATGTTGTAGGTGGCGAGTAATTTTTTCGACTCGGCCTCGGTGAGCAGGGTTCGTCCCGACTTGCGGACACCCTCAAGGATGGCCGCGGCCGCTTCACGGTCCAGGTTGGCGCCCTCACCGCTCCCCGCAAAGTCCACCGTCTCGTAGATGGATTGCAGGTTGCGCGTGTACTTCCACATGTAGGTGAAAGCCTCGGCGGCGCTGTCAGGATACATGTAGGTGGGGATGCCTGCTTTGTTCAGAATGGCCTCGCCCGCGGCGATGTCCTTGCCGCCCGACCACGACGCCAGGATGGGCTTGTCGTAACTCTGGGCGTAATCTTTGAGCGCCTCGGCTGTGGCGGTGGGATCGGTCATCGCTTGCGGCGTCAGGATGACGAGCAGGCCGTCGCTGTTCTCGTCTTTGGCGGCCACTTCCAGCGCCTGCGCGTACCGCTCGGGAGACGCGTCTCCGAGGATATCCACGGGGTTGTTATGACTCCATTGCGGCGGGAGAATCTCGTTCAGTTTTTGCATCGTTTCGGATGACAACTCTGCCAGTTTTCCACCGCTGGTGATGAGCGCGTCGGTGGCAAGGACGCCTGGGCCGCCCGCGTTCGTCAGGATGGTCAGGTTCGGACCCTTCGGCCGCGGCTGTTTCGACAGGACTTCGGCCATGGCGAAGATGTCGCCGATGTTGGTGACGCGCAGCACGCCGCACCGACGGAAGGCCGCATCGAGCACCTCGTCGGACCCTGTGAGGGATCCCGTGTGCGACGCGGCCGCGCGGGCCGCGCCCTCCGTCCGCCCTGGTTTGATGACGATGATCGGCTTTGCCAGCGCAACTTCCCTCGCAGCGGACATAAACGAGCGCGCGTCGCCGATGGTTTCCATGTAAATGACGATGCTGTTGGTGTGCGGATCATCGCCGAGATGGTAGATCAGGTCGCCCCAGCCCACATCCAGCATCGAACCGATGGAGACGAAGGCCGAGAAGCCGACGTGTTCCTTGAACGACCAGTCCAGCACGGAGGTGCAGAGCGCGCCCGATTGGCTGATAAAAGCCACGTTGCCAGGATTCGCCGCGGCGGTGGCGAAAGTGGCGTTGAGTCCCGTCAGCGGATTCATCACGCCC
Source organism: Anaerolinea thermophila (assembly GCA_020722375.1). GTDB lineage: Bacteria > Chloroflexota > Anaerolineae > Anaerolineales > Villigracilaceae > Denitrolinea. The sequence continues at coordinate 750 of DYKX01000037.1, read as the reverse complement.
AAACAGTTCGGCCCGATAATGCGCATCTGACCGCGACGGGCCTCCTGTAGTATTCGTTCTTCCAGTTTTGCTCCCTCGGGGCCAATCTCCTTGAATCCTGCTGAGATCACAATTGCGCCGTGAACACCCTGATCAACACAATCGGTGATGATGTCTGGGACGGTCGGCGCGGGAGTGACGATCACAGCCAGGTCGATCGTGTCGGGGATATCCTTGATGTCGGGATAGGCCTTGATGCCGAGGATGTTCTCCCGCTTCGGGTTGACGGGGAAGACCGTCCCGCCGAAGGGACTGCTGATCAAATTCCACAGCACGGTGCGGCCGACACTGCCAACCTTTTCGGTGGCGCCGATTACAGCGACGGTTTTTGGGGAGAAGATGGGTTGCAGGGAACGAGGGGTGTAGCGATAGACATCGTGGGCGGGGTCGAAGGTATTTTTGATCTGTGGTTTGCCGGGATTGAGCATTGTCTTTTCCTAATTAAAGATTTTTCTCTGGGGGCTTTTACGACTTTCTTTGCTTCATTATACGACCTGCCAGTACCGCGTACCGCAACATTCATGTTGCCTTGATGGGCGAGATAAATCTCGCAGTACCGCGTACCGCAACATTCATGTTGCCTTGATGGGCGAGATAAATCTCGCAGTACCGCGTACCGCAACATTCATGTTGCCTTGATGGGCAAGATAAATCTTGCAGTACCGCGTACCGCAACATTCATGTTGCCTTGATGGGCGAGATAAATCTTGC
>DYKX01000190.1:2259-3360 GCA_020722375.1 Anaerolinea thermophila | reverse complement strand
ATTTTATCCCGCGACAGACATCACCCGAACTTCGCGCTCCAGCCGATTGCCGAGATTGTCGAGGGCGAGATCAAGATCGTAATCGGCTTGCAGTCCCATCCAGAATTGAGGGGAAGTGCCAAAGTAGCGCGCCAGACGAAGCGCGGTATCGGCGGTGACACTGCGTTTGCCAAGCACGATCTCATTGACGCGGCGCGCATGGACGCCAATATCTAAAGCGAGGCGGTTCTGGCTGAGTCCCATCGGGTTGAGGAATTCTTCCAGTAAAACTTCGCCGGGGTGGATGGGGGAGAGCTTGTCGGTCATTCTAACTCCTAGTGATAATCAACGATTTCAACGTTATGGGCATTACCTTCTGTCCATTCGAAGCAGACACGCCACTGGTCATTGATGCGGATGCTGTGTTGTCCTTTGCGAGCGCCTGTCAAGCGCTCAAGGCGATTTGCAGGGGGGACTCGCAAATCATTCAAATCCTGGGCGTTGTTGAGCATACGCAATTTCCGCAGGGCAACTTGTTGGATATCAGGCGGAAATTTGCGCGAACGCTGGCGCAGGTAGATTTTATTCGTCTCGTCGTCTTTGAAGGATTTGATCACAGCGGGGATTGTATAACGCCACGCGCTAAACGTCAAGCGTGTATATCATAAGCAAAATTCCGTCCCTCCTGAAAACTGCTCTCTACTCTCTGCTCTCTACTCTCTTCCCCACCAACACCTCCGCCAAATGCACCGCCCTCTGACCCTTCCCCATCCGATGCAGGCCTCCCGCGATGTGCATGAGACATCCCGCGTCGGGGACGACCAGCGTGGGCGACCCGCTCGCTTCCAGATTTTCGATCTTCTTCAACAACATCTCCTTCGAAACTTCGGGATGCACCACCGAGAAGATTCCGCCGAAACCGCAGCACTCGTCCGCGTGGGGGAGTTCGACGATCCGTGCGCCTTTCACAGCGGCCAGTAACGCGCGCGGCTGGCGGTCCACGCCCAGTCCGCGCGAAAGATGGCAGGATGGATGGTAGGTAAGCGTCCCGTCCCAACGCGCGCCCACATCGGTAACGCCCAACACGTCCACAAGATATTCGCTGAACTCGAACGTCCGCGC
>DYKX01000190.1:0-2159 GCA_020722375.1 Anaerolinea thermophila | reverse complement strand
GACCTGCCGCGCCGCATCGCCCGCCTCGGCGAACTGGCCTACAACCTGTGGTGGACCTGGAACCCCGACGCCTCGCGCCTCTTTGCCCGCATTGACTACGACCTGTGGGAGAGCCTGGCGCATAACCCGATCCTGCTGCTGCGCGCAGTGGAGCGCTCTGCCCTGAACGCCTCCGCACAGAACAAGGATTACCTTGCGATGTACGACCGCGTCTTCGCGGACTTCGACGCGTATCTGTCCGAGAAGAAGACCTGGGCGAAGGACGCGCACCCCGAACTGGCGGGCCGTCCCGTCGCGTATTTCTCGATGGAATACGGCCTGCACGAAACGCTTCCCATTTACTCGGGCGGCCTCGGCGTGCTGGCAGGCGATCACCTTAAAGAAGCATCGGACCTCGGCCTGCCGCTGGTCGGCATTGGCTTTCTCTACTTGCAGGGCTACTTCACCCAGCACATCAGCGAAGACGGCTGGCAGGAAGCGCTCAACCATCCCATCGAGATTCACGAGCATCCTTTCCTCCCTGTGTTTGGCGAGGACGGAAAACGCGTCACCGTGTCGGTGGAATTCCCCGACCGCGCCGTGACGCTTCAAATTTGGGAAGTGCGCGTCGGACGCGTTCCGCTCTATCTGCTGGACTCCAACGTGGATTCCAACTCCGAAGCCGACCGCGCCCTGACCGCGCGTCTCTACTGGAGCGACCTCAACTTCCGCGTCGCACAGGAAGTGTTGCTGGGCGTGGGCGGCGTGCGCGCCTTGCGGACGTTGGGATACAACCCGCTCGTCTGGCACATGAACGAGGGACACGCGGCCTTCCTGACCCTGGAGCGGGCGCGCGAACTTGTGGCTTCGGGCCACGCCTTCGCGGACGCGCTCGAGCAGACGCGTTCCTCCAACATTTTCACGACTCACACCCCCGTCCCCGCGGGCAACGACGAATTCCCGCTCTGGCTCATTGACAAACACCTCGCCGCGCTCTGGCCTGAACTCGGCCTCAGCCGCGATGAATTCATTGACCTGGCGCGCAACCAGCAACCCTGGGGCGAGACGTTCAGCATGGGCATCCTCGCGCTGAAACTGGCCGAGGGCCGCAACGCCGTCAGCGAACTGCACGGACGCGTCTCGCGCAAGATGTGGCATTTCCTGTGGAGCGACCGCGCCGTGGACGATGTGCCGATCACGCACATCACCAACGGCGTCCACACCGCCAACTGGATCGCGCGTCGGATGCGTCTCCTCTACAACAAATATCTCGGCGAAGATTGGCTCGACCATCACGACGATCCCGACCTGTGGTCGAAAGTGGATACGATTCCTGACGAGGAATTTTGGGCGGTCCGAACACATTTGAAACGCAAGATGGCTTTCTACCTGCGCGAACGTGCCCGCGTCCAGTGGCTGAAAGATGGCGTTCATCCCGTGCAGGTGGTGGCTTCGGGCGTACTCATCAATCCCTACGATCTGACCATCGGGTTTGCGCGCCGCTTCGCCACTTACAAGCGTGCAGGACTGGTGCTGGACGATGTGGAACGTCTGCTCGAACTGATCAACAAGCCGAACATGCCCGTGCAGATCATCTTCGCGGGCAAGGCGCACCCCGCGGACGAACCTGGCAAACAACTCATCCAGCAAATCTATCGCACCGTCAAAAAAGCGGAAACAGGCGGACGCCTCGTCTTCCTCGAAGATTACGATATGAACCTGGCGCGCTACCTCGTCCAGGGCGTGGACGTGTGGCTCAACACGCCGCGCCGTCCGCTCGAAGCCAGCGGCACATCGGGGATGAAAGCCGCCATCAACGGCGCGCTCAACTTCTCCGTGCTCGACGGCTGGTGGCGCGAGGCCTATAACGGACAGAACGGCTGGGCCATCGGCGAGGATGCCGACCTCGACGCGCAAGTGCAGGATGAGGCCGATGCGGAAAGCCTGTACGAGACGCTCGAAAATGAGATCATCCCGCTCTACTACGATGTCGGCACAGACGGTCTTCCGCACAAATGGATCGAGCGCGCCAAGAATGCCATCGCCACCGTCACACCGCAATTCTGCACGAGGCGAATGGTGAAGGAATATGTGGAGCGGCTGTACCTGCCCGCGTTGCAATCGAACGGAAAAGTTGAACCGAAACCGAAGAGAAAGAAGAAGTAATCAGTACCGCAAGA
>DYKX01000189.1 GCA_020722375.1 Anaerolinea thermophila | reverse complement strand
ATATATCGTCACAGGCTTGTAAAATATCCTGAATGTAAAGTTTGGGGCTACGTGATGACATAAAGCAAGTCTTTTTCGATGGAGGATCTTACGGCAGGTTTGAGCGCCTTTGGAGTGACCAAATCTACTTCACGACCAAGCAAATCTTCCAGATAAAATTTCAGCCCAATGTAATTTGCCCATGTAGATTGATCGAATTGAACAAGAACGTCAATATCACTTCGCTTACGCATTTTGTTCCTCGCGGCAGAGCCAAACAACGCCAACGACTTAACGCCGTAACGCTTGAGGGTGCGACGATTAGCTTTGATTTTGACAATCACCTGCTCGCGAGTGTTGATTAACATAAGAAAATTATACACCAGCCGCAGAAGGCGTGGGCGAACTATTCCTTCGTTGCCTTCTTCGCCGCCTCCCCCCACTCCAAGGTACAACGCCACTCCAGCGGGCGTTACATGCGCAGCCCGAAGCAATCCCCTGTTGATGAGGGGATTGCTTCCCTGCGACAGGGTTTCGGCATGCTCAACCTGACAGCTCAGGGCAGGCGATACGTTGCGGCGTGGGTGTAATAACGCCAGCATAAACGCACACGCTTCACCCTCAGGCAATCGTACCGCCAGGCTCCGCCCAAGTGCCACGAAGTGGTACAAGTGCCACGAAGTGGTACAAGTGCCACGAAGTGGTATGGCAGGGCCGACCGTAGGTCGGCGGTACGTTTGGCTGCGGCAGGAGGCCGCGCTGTGTCCTTACGCGGGAGTGACGTATTCTCGTTATAAATTGATCACTAGCGACAGGATCATAGATAGGATCAGGATCACTGAAATTCCCAGGAAAATATAGCTCGCGATCCGGGTCTGGCGCTGCTGGCGGGTAAGCCCCTGGGATTTTTTGGTATTTTTGTTTTTACTTGCCATTCTTGAACGACCTCTGAATTTCCGCCCGAGGGCGGTTATTTTACGGGGTGCTTGTCGAAAGCCTTCTGCATCGCAGATTCGATCTCATCAATCGTAACCGGTTTGAAGACGTAGGCGTCGGCGCCTTTGGCAATGGCTTCGTCCACCTGCACGTCGGCGGCCTCAGAGGAGAGCATGACGATTGGCAGGTGCTTCCATTCCCTGCGGCGGCGCAGGAATTCGAGCAGATCTATCCCGGTCACCTCGGGCATGTTGATGTCGAGGATCAGCAGGTCGGGGCGATGGCCGGCCAGCAGAGTCTGGGCGGTGGAGCGGGCGTTGAGGAAATGGCGTGTGTCGCAGTCGAGCAGCCTCAACATCAGGCTGATGGCCTGCGCCATTTCCTCATCATCGTCCACGATCCAGATTTTCTTCATCATTCCAAATGCGCCTTGATATTCTGTGCCAATTGTACCGTAATCCCCGGCACGGTCGCCAATTGTTCCGCTGTTGCAAGGCGGATGTCATCCACCGAGCCGAACGTTTTGAGCAAGGCTTTCCGTTTGGCCGGGCCAATGCCGGGGATGCCGTCCAGTTGGGAAGCCAGGCCCAGCTTCGAGCGCCGGCTGCGGTGGGCGGTGATGGCGAAACGGTGGGCCTCGTCTCGGATGCGCTGGACGAGATACAGCCCCTGTGAGTGGCGCGGCAGCATCAGCGGTTTGGGATTGTGTGGGAAGAAGATTTCTTCCTCCTGTTTGGCCAGCCCCACCACCGGGACTTTACCCTGCAAACCGGCAGCTTCCAGGACTGTGACGGCCCGGCCCAACTGTCCCTTGCCGCCGTCTATGATGACCAGGTCCGGCAGGAATCCGAACGCCGGATCAATCTTGGACCCTGGGGCTGGCTGCCCGTTGAGCGCAGTCGAAGCGCTCTGGGCCGATTGCCAGCGTTTGAAGCGCCGCGTCAGCACTTCCTCCATGCTGGCGAAGTCGTCCGGCGCGCCGACCACCGATTTGACGTTGAAGCGCCGATAGAGCTTCTTGTCCGGTACGCCCTGGGTGAAGACCACCATGCTGCCGACGATGGCCGTCCCTTGCGTATTGGAAATGTCGTAGCACTCGATCCGGTTGGGCGGGCCGGGCAGTTTGAGTGCCTCCTGCAACTCAGACAGGGCCGCCTCCTGCTTGTGGGTATCGGCTTCCCACTGGGCCTTGAGCGCCGATAGGGTTTCGGCGGCATTCTCGGCGGCCATCTGGACCAGTTCTTGCGGCTGGCCCTCGATGGGGACGAAGATTTCCACTTTTTCGCCGCCGCGCTTCGATTTGAGCCACTGCTTGATGATCTGGGCTTCCTCGATCTCCTGCGGCAGCATCACCTGGGGCGGAACGATGGCGGCTTCGGTGTAGAACTGCTTGACGAACTCGGCCATGACTTCGGCGTCCTGCTCGTCCTCGGTGCCTTCGAGGATGAAGTATTCGCGTCCGATCAGTTTGCCGCCCCGGATGAAGAAGACCTGCACGCAGGCTTCCCCGTCGGCGCGGGCCATGGCCAGCACGTCCGAGTCGAGGTAATCGGAGGGGAAGACGATCTTCTGCCGCTCGACGATGGACTGGATGGCCTTGAGCTGGTCGCGCAGGGCGGCGGCTTTCTCGAAGCGCAGCGCCTCGGAGGCGGCGGCCATGTCTTTCTGGATGCGTTCGACGATCGGCTCGGAGTGTCCGCCCAGGAAGTCCATCAGGTCCTGGATCATTTGGCGGTATCCGGCCTGGGTGATCGCGCCGATGCAGGGCGCGGTACACAGCTTGATGTCGTAGTAAAGACACGCCCGCCTGTCCTGGCCGGTGATCTCCCGGTCGCAGGTCAGGTAAGGGAAGACGCGGCGCAGCACGTCCAACGTCTGGTAGACGGCCCAGGCCGAGGTGTACGGGCCGAAGTAGTGCGACCCGTCGTCGAGCATCTGGCGCGTGACCGTCACCTTGGGATACGCCTCGCCCCAGTGGACTTTGATGTACGGGTAGCGTTTGTCATCCTTGAGTTTGATGTTGAATTTCGGACGGTGGCGCTTGATCAGGTTCATCTCGAGGATCAGCGCCTCAAGCTCCGACCCGACCACGATCCACTCGATGTGGGCGATCTCACGCACCAGGCGGCGGGTCTTGTTGTCCAGCCCGGCGCTGGCGTGGAAGTAGGAACGCACCCGGTTCTTCAGGTTGACGGCTTTGCCCACATAGATGATCTTGCCCTCGGCGTTCTTCATCAGGTAACAGCCGGGCTTGGCGGGCAGGGTGTCGAGAATCCCTTGCAGGTACTCGCTGATTTCGGTCATGGCCGCAATTTTAACATACTGTTAAATACGTCCTGGGTGATGGATGGGCCATGCCGACGGTTACAAAATGGGTATATTTTGGCCTGCCTATTGAACCCATCTGGTGAATGTGCTATATAATACCCACGGTTGAGAATTGCGCTTTCCACCGCTCAAAAAA
>DYKX01000188.1 GCA_020722375.1 Anaerolinea thermophila | reverse complement strand
ATTTTTGTGGCGCAGCGCATGGAGCGCAACGCCATCGGCATCGAAATTCTACCCGAATACTTCAATCTGGCCCAAAGCAAGATAAAGCCCGTTTTGGAAATGCGCCCTGCTCAATTGACACTGATGGAGAATGAGGGAAAATATGCAGCCGCTCAATCCAAATGACGTAGTTCGATTTGTGGAAGAGAATATTGGGGAATTTCACGAGCGGCGGGTAGCCAGCCTGAAGAGTTTGAAATTAGCTCAGGTGCCCAGCCGTTGTAGAGGATGCTGATGTCCATTGCGTCTGTTACAATTGCGGCCTATGACAGAGAATGTCTTCGCAAAAATAAAACGCGGCCTCGGCCGCCTTACTGCCGACCTGCGGATTGTGCGCCTGTCCAGCGAGGTGGCGCAGCACGCCCCGCAACCGGACCAGCGCCCGGTGGTGTTTTTCAACGCCTCCACCCGCATCCTCGGCCTGAGCCAGAATGCAGCCTTTTCGCTGCTGACGTCTTTCGCCGTGCGGCTGGAGGGCGTGCCGGTGGTGCATTTCGTCTGCCGGCGGGGGATGAGTCGCTGCGTGCTCGGCACCGACCCGGAGAACCCCTCCGCGCCGATGCCCTGCGATATCTGCGTGCGCCAGTCGCAGGTGGTCTACAACAAGGCCGACACCCGCTTTTTCACCTACGAGCAGGATGATGACCTGGCCGGAACGCTCGCCGGGATGTCTCTGGCCGAATTGACGGCCTACGAACACCCCATCTCGACCTGGGGCCTGCCCTCGTCAACTCTGCCGCTCGGAGCGCTGGTGTTGCCCGGCATCCGCTGGGGATTGCGGATCCATCATTTGCAGGATGACGAGGCGACGCGGAGGCTGTATCGTGAGTTCATGCTCTCGGCCTGGAACGTGGCGAGGGGGTTCATCTCCTTACTCGATCAGACCGACCCGCAGGCTGCGGTCATTTTCAACGGGCAGTTCTTCCCCGAAGCGACCGCCCGCTGGCTGTGCCAGCAGCGCGGCATCCCATCCTACACCCACGAGGTGGGATTCCAGCCGCTGACAGCCTTCTTCACGTCCGGCGAAGCGACTGCATCTCCAATCGCCCTGCCCGCCGGTTTCGAGCTTTCCCCCGAACAAAACGCCCGCATCGACGCCTATCTCGAAAAACGCTTCCAGGGCAATTTCAGCATGGCCGGCATCCGGTTCTGGCCGGAGATGAAGGGGCTGGATGAGGCATTTTTGCAAAAAGCCGCGAATTTCAAGCAACTTGTACCGGTCTTTACCAACGTCATCTTCGACACCAGCCAGCCGCACTCGAACGCGGTTTTCAGCGATATGTTCGCCTGGCTGGATACGGTATTGGACCTGATCAAGTCACATCCCGAAACGCTGTTCGTCCTCCGCGCCCACCCGGACGAGAAACGGCCCAACAGTCGCAAACAGGCGCGTGAAACGGTCGAGGGCTGGGCGCGCGCCAACCGCGTGGATAAGCTTTCGAATGTGGTTTTCTACGATTCAGGGGAGTACGTCAGTTCGTATGAGCTGATCCAACGGGCGAAGTTTGTGATGGTCTATAACTCGTCCATCGGATTGGAGGCGTCAATCATGGGGGCGGCGGTCCTGTGCGGCGGGAAGGCGCGCTACACCCAGTACCCAACGGTCTTCTTCCCGCAAACGGTGTCCGACTTCCGGGCGCAGGCGGAGGCCTTTTTAACGGCGGGCAGGATCGAGGTCCCCGCGGCGCACCGGCTGGAAGCGCGGCGTTTCCTGTACTACCAGCTGTTCCACACCTCGCTGCCGTTCGACAAGTTCATCGTCCCCTTTTACCGGCCCGGCATGGTGATGCTCAAGAAATTCGGCTGGCATGAATTAAAGCCCGAAAACTCACCCGCTATCAAGGCTGTGCTGGATGGACTGCTGCGCAATGGGGACTTTCTGCTGGAGTAGTCGTTACAACTCACTCGTCAGCCTCGGGTTGATCCCGATTTTGTCCTTGAAAAACGATTTGATGCGCTCGATGTCGGCTTCGATGTTCTCGGTCAGGGTGAAGGTCGGGCCGATGCCACAGGTCTTGGTGATGCTGTCCACGTAGCCGGCCACGACGGGAATTCCCGCGTTCCTGGCGATGTGATAGAAGCCGCGCTTCCATTCGCCGACTTTGCTGCGGGTGCCCTCGGGGGTGATGACCAGGATGAAATGCTCCGCCTCCCGGACGGCCTGGACCATTTGTTCTACCAGCCCCTGCGGTTTGGAGCGGTCCACCGGGACGCCGCCGCACCAGCGGAAGAATCCGCCCAACGCCCCACGGAACAATTCAGCCTTGCCCATGAAACGGACCTTCGCTTCCAGGACGAAGGCCAGCGCCAGGAATATGACGAAGTCCCAGTTGGAGGTGTGCGGCGCGCCGACGATGACGAACTTCGGGAGGTCCGGCAGCCGTCCCTGGACGCGCCAGCCGGATAGTCGCAATAGCGCTTTCGACAGGCCGCGAAGTAATCGGCTCAGAACGGGGGTATTGAAGATTGTTGTGTCCATGGAAGCTCCCTTTTGGTGAACACGGTGACAAGATTTTGGTTGGAGTATATCTTAATCCGGCTTCAACGAATTTTGCGCTAAATTTACTTGCGCGCTGATTTGTTTTCGCTGTATACTGGTGTGAAAATTCGTAATCTCTGGAGGAGAACATGGACAAGAAAACAACCGCTCTTGTTGCAACGATCGCCACAGCCGTTTTCTGCGGCTGTCCGGGCCTGCTCAGCCTGGGCGTGGGCGGGATGATGGCATTGGTGGGACTTATACCGGGCGCAGAAATTGACATCTTCGGCAGCAGCGATCCGAGTTCCGCGATTGCCATGGGAATCGGGATGCTGTGCGGCGGAATCGTCTTGATAGCCATCCCGATCGTGGTCGGTGTGCTGACCCTGCGCAAGCCGAAACCTGCTGTCGTGGAGAACATTGACGAGCCTTTGCCCCCGGCATCATAAGTTTCAACAACCCGCCGAACTCCTCTCTATTAAGCAGCCTCCACCAAAATGGAGCGGATTCGCCGCAAGCATTCCTCGCAGTGACATTGGGAAAAGATTTGCGCGTTCGATGCAAATATCGAACGGTCATATTTCGCCCCGGTTTTTAGCGAGAGACTCGTATCTTCTCAATATTTCGGGGCAAAGCCTAACGCAAAGTCGCCGAGACGCAAAGCCGCAAAGATTTTTGAATAAAAACCACGTTTTTGCCCTTAAACCTTGATTTTCTTTGCGACTTTGCGACCTTGCGTTAAGAGGGCAAAAATTTACCCCGTTTTTTTTGAGATGATACAGAGACTCGCCATGAAACCTGCCCAAACCGACTCTGCACAAAACCCCATCCAAACCTGGCGACTGCAAGCCCTGAATTGGATCCTGCGCGGGCAGTTCATCTTCTGGCTGCTGGCGTACCTTGCAAG
>DYKX01000187.1 GCA_020722375.1 Anaerolinea thermophila | reverse complement strand
TGGGGTTTCACGGTATGACCCTTTCCGCCTGCAGCCGCTTCTGGACGGCGTCCACGTCATACGCCAATATGTAAATGCCGCCGAGGGACTCGATTTCACGTTGAAACTCCTTCTGTGCGGGGCTTTGCGTCCTACCGTGGGCTTTCGTCTCTATCTCAAGCCGCCGTCCGCCCTTTACGATGCCGGTAATGTCGGCGGCACCGGCCCGGGAGAAGCGCACGAAACTCGTCTTGGTCTTCATCGCTCCGGTATTCTGCCGCCACGCTAATACGTCATGCGGGTAGAGCGACAAGAAGTCCAGTATCGCCCTCAGAACGTCTTTTTCAGGACGCTTCATGGCTTGCGCTTTCCGGTAGGGCGACGTTTTCCCTGTCCGCCATTTGCTTAAGGCGTTCATACGTTACGCGCATCCAGGCTATTCGGCAATGCAGCATATCCTTATGTCCGCGCGCCGGCCTCCAGAAGTCGTCCGGTATTTTCGCCGCGTGCGTTCGCCCGTCCCTTTCCCAGGACGAACATGCCATGAGCACCTCTTTTTCTTTCCAGTTTTTCGCTTTAGCAAGGGTCTTGACCAACGCCCAGAGTTTAGGTTGCAGTTCGCGGCCCGCGTCATTGTCCCTTTTGATGTCTTCTTCGGTCGGTTGGGCGGCCGGCGCGCCGGCGCTCGGCGTGGAAGAAGGCTTTGCGGAGGGGGTATCATCATGGGAGACGGCTTGCCGTTCCGCCTTCGGCTCCGCTTGGGTCTCCGCGCCGGCACCTTTTCTTATCCAATCAGGTTCATCGGGTTCATCGGGCTTCGCGCCCAACTTGGCGGCGAATTCGTTGTCGTTCTGCCGGATAACGGCCTCTAAACCCTCGCTCCTTGCCGCTGTCGCCTTGGCGGCGGGCTTTGTGAAACTCGCCATGTTTCCGTCATCATCTTCATCGCTGACAATGCCAAGAATGGCGGCGTAGGAGTAGCGCCGGGCGTACGTGGCGGCGCTTCCTATTGCCTGCGGGGTCACTTCCCCATCCTTATTCTTGAGCGCCCTGAGTGACAACGTGCCGCGTATCCATTGGCCGGACACGTGAAACAGCGTTGTTGTAAGCGTCATCACCGTCGGGTCGGGCCCAGATTCAAAGGTCTGCACGACACACAAGCCGTTGGCCTGCAAGGCTTCTTTTGCGGCGTCCTGTACAGTCTGCAAATCCGCGTATCTGCAATGGTAGTAAGGGTTCTCGGCGGTCTTGAGCGCTACCTTGAACATGCCCTGTGCCCGGTGTAGGGCTTTTATAAGGTCAACAACCGTCGGCGACATCATCGGTTCTGGCATGGCTTCTCCTTCCATGTAGGGGTTTCGGCCGCTTTATGGCCCGTTTCAAGCGACGACTCCTTGACTATCTTGCCATTCACGACGACACGAAATTGTGGAAAACGCATCATAAAAAAGGCAACGCGCGGGGAGAAATCGGGGGGCCTGTGTCTTCTGACTTCGTCCACTACGGGCAACATGTTCCGGTCGCCCCGCACCGCATAGCCAAAGTGCGGTGTCCACGTCACCATTCTGCCTCTATCGTCCAGCCCCAACTCAAATCTGGGCTGTCGCACCAGCATGAATATATCGCCCAAGCGAAGGTCTAAGAGCAGTTCCACGTATCGCTCCCATTCGGCTTTACTGCCGAAAACTTCGCCTTGCCAGGTGAACTTTTGGGCGTTGTCGTGTTTCATGCCGTCTCACGGTTTCCAACAGTTTGTGCAGAAGTACGCATGGTCAGACTTGCGATAGCCGCACCGCCAGCCCTGCTTTATCATAGTCTTGCATTTCGCACAAGGTTTCTCACCATACTTGGCATCAAACTTGATTGGCACTATTTCGCCGCCATTGCCGGCCCGCGGCGGGGGTTGCGCATGAGACGGGGCTATGCTTTGCTGTGGGGGTTCGGGATGCTTGTCTGGGTCAACCCCGAACAAGCGGCTGAGCCTGGTATCTACTACCGTGAGCCAGTGAATCGCGTCATCCTCTGTCTCGCGGCTTGTAGCAATGGAAAACGTCAGCGGCCCCTTTTGCAAAACAACCTTCACCTCGACGCTCATGTTTTCTCCTTCACCGTTTCAGTTTCTCGGTCTGCCGTGTCGTGCGTGGCACGGCAATATTCACCGCAGGCGGGTATACGCGGGGAAGGCTCATGCTTCAATCCTGTCTCAATGTTATAGCCGCCCCGTCGCCGGTCGGAGAGTTCCGCAAGTTTAGAGGCGTTCCAGTTTTCAGTGCGGCTGTAGTAGCCGACTATCCTATTTATAAGGTAGAGCATGTTCGGTTCTCTCTCGCCCCTAAGTATCTCGCGCACCTCTGCCTCAGAGCATCCGTTTGTCCCGGTTTCGATACGCCAGTATCGCCCCGTGGCGGGGACGAAAATCGTGAATGAGGTGGCGTCCGTTGCAACGACCGGAAATTCATCCGCAATCCTTCCAAGTTCTTCTTTGGTCATGGGTCATACCCTATCCTTTCCTAAAAGAGGGACAGGGGGCCGCGGGATTGAGGGAGAAAGCGATGAGAGGAGATATAGCCGCGACCCCCTGAAAAGTGAGCGTCCGCGTACCCGCGCACTGGATACTGTGCCGGCGCAGGCTTTGATACGCGCCGCGGCCCGTTCTCGATGTAGGCATTCGCTCTCCCGTCACACCAGGCAGTATAACGTCCGGCGGCGGAAAGTCAAGCAGAAATTCCAAGAATTTCTTTGAGGGGCGGGGCAACGTCCGCCCAGTCGGGTGGAGGCGTCACCCGACGGGAGACTTTTGTCCACCATTGCGGCGAATGCCCGTTGGCTAGGTGGGAAAGCCGGGCGTTGGACATCCCGTTGTTTCTCCTGGCCTGCTCAAACGGGCGGCTCCATTCTGGATACAGGGAAATAGGGATAGCCGGGGGTCTTCCTCTTTCAGCCATACGTCACACTCCATTTCTGTTGCAACCCTTTCCATCAACGCGTGCATTTGGCTTTGGGGGTCGCGGCCAAAGCCAATGCCGACCATTATTTTCGACCGTGTGTTCCCGATACACCATTCCGCCCACAATATAACGGCGGTTTTGCGGAGGTCAAATGTATAGATAGGCGTCACGGGGTATCCCTTCGTTCCCTTCGGGCTTTCATCCGTGCTTTCATAAGTTCAAGGCATTCCGGGCAGATACCATCGCTGAAGTCTCGCGTCTCGTAAGCACGGTCAATAAGCCGGTATTCCTGTTCACTGGCGTCGGCCATTGTGACCCAATGACCGTTCAGAAAATACCGAAAACCTTCGTTGCCGTGATTCGGCACAACCCATCCTTTGCAGCGGGTAATCATAGTTCAGTCCTCCTCACCGTGGGCCCAACGCAACACCTCCTCCGCGCACTCATTCCGCTGTACTTTCAGTTCCTTCACCCGGCGTTCTTTGACCAGGTACTGGAGTCGCTCAAGGGTTTTCGGATTGTCGTACCGGAA
>DYKX01000186.1 GCA_020722375.1 Anaerolinea thermophila | reverse complement strand
CCATGCGGATCACGCCGCGCAGGTGGCCTTCGATGGTCTTCAATCGGCGCAGGGTGTTGGTGTCGTTTTCCATATCGACTCTCTTCTACCCCCCCCAGGGGGGATGGGTATGACAAAGTATATACCAAAATTGCGAAGCGTCAACATGACAAGCGTCATCACATAATAAGAACGCGTCGCGCAGGATTTTTGACGCGCGCCAACTGACCTCCATACATCCTGTATAATCACCACATGAACAGATCGCTTCTTCCTGGACTTTTAGCGGCCTCCGTCCTCCTGAGCGCCTGCTCGCTGAAAGCGACTCCCGATCCCAACGTGCAGATCCAGATCGCGGTCAACGCCACGATCGCGGCCCTCCCCAGTCCCGCGCCCGCGCCGACAAATCCGCCCGTCCTCACGCCCACCCCGTTCAGCCTCGATGGTCTTTTCTGCGAATACGAGTTCTGCATCGGCCATCCGCCTGAGATGAATTTCTACGATGTGGTCGCCAAACAGAATCCATCCTCGCCCGCCTCGAGCACGTACGAAAACGGGATTCTCGCCGCGCACAATAACAGCCTCTTCATTCAGGTCATCTGGCAACACGCGCCAGGCGCCGCCGATCCCATCTTCCTCATGGACCTGATTCTCGAAGACGGGTTGGACACGCCCACTGGCGCGTACGGCCTGCGACTCATTCACAACATGAACGTGCTCTCCAGTCCGATCACCACGACGGCCTCACCCATCCTCCCGTTCGGCGGCGTGGCGGGATGGGTCTGCGGCGACCGCGTCTTCGCGTGGAAAGTCTACGCCCCGCAGGCCGAATCCTTCGAGTCCATGCTGGCTGAGGCGCTGGCCCGCTTTACCTGTGGACAATAAGCATGTCACTGGTCTTGCACACCATTTCTGTACATCTGTGACATTGTGCCCGAAGGGCAAATCCGTGGCTAAAGGTTAAATTCGGGGTGCGTCATGCTTGCCTGCTAATCCTCTCGCTTGAACCGACTCCGCATTTCAGTCACCTTCCCCTGCAAATCCTGGAAGAAATCGCTTTCCACGATTTGTCTCACTTCACGTTCACGCTTCCCCTGGTCAATCATGATCTCCAGTTGCTGGACACGGGCGCGCAGGGTTTGCTCACGGGTATAGACCTTGCCGACCATCAACTCAAAAACCGTTGCCAGTTTGTCCACTTCATCCTGAATGCGTGAGGAATGCAGGCTGGAGAAATCCTGCTCGTAATCGCCACTACCGATGCGGTCGGCAACGTTCGTCAACGCCAGGACGGGACGCGTCACGCCGCGGGCAATGAACCACACTACGCCGATCAGCGCGGCCAGCGAGATCGCCAATGCGATGGCCACGCTTCGGCGGATGTTCTGTTGCAACGAAATCACGTCGGCGGCGCACATATCTACGCCCACCGCGCCAACGGGCTCCCCCTTGGAATTGAAAATAGGCGCGTAACCCGAAAGCCAGTTACCGTAATCGTCCGCCCACAACTCCGTATCCGCCCCCGCCACGCGCACACCCTCCAGCATGGCAGGCGAAGTGTCGGAGTAATCCGCTCCCATGTCGGGACGACTGGAAGGAGGCACCAGACATTCACCCAGGCGCGTCGCGCTGACTTCTTCGGCCACCGCCCCAGGCGGCAGCGCGGCGCTCACCACCAATTCCACCTGCCCGGGTGGGGCGTCGGGAAGTTTGATGTAGGTATACATTCCCGAAGCCAGCGGATTCGTACGCTTCACCGAACGCAGGTAATCGGCGATCTGGGTGTAGGTTGCGTCGTCAATTTGTCCGCTCTCGAAGAGCGCGGTGTGCGCGTCGCCGTCTATGCCTGCGGCCGCGGCTTTGGCGGTGGCAATCAGGTCGGTTTGCAGGTTGGTCATCGCCATCGTGGTCACGAAACGATCCATCCAGCCGAAGATGGCGGCAAACGCGATGACGAACAACAAAACCAATGCCACGATCAACTTGGTCGGCAGGCTGACGAACACGGCTTTCTTTTGAACGGTATCGCTCATGCGCTATCTCCAGTCAGGTGTTGTAAGGCGCGTCGGACGAACTCATGTTGCGGGGAAAGTCGGTACACATCCAAGTATAAACCATGAACGAGACTCACCACATCCAGATTCCGAATCACCAATCCGAGTTTCGAGGGGATAAAGACCAGGTGCATCGGACGCGGAGACTCGCCTGCCAGGTCCTCGGGACGGAGATAATCCACACCTGAGATCATCACTGGTTCGATGAATGGGACAGGAAGAAAAATCGCGTCGCACTGACGGTGGAACTGCAAGCGTTTCAGGGACGTTTGCCTCGCCTCCTCCGACTCCGCGTCGATGGGGCGCTCCACTTCGACGAGATAGCCGATCGAACCCGCGCACCCAAAGCGACGCGCGTCCTCGTCCAGTTGGGCATGCGTCTGCTCAACGAGCCACCGTCCGAGACCGCGGCCGCGCGCGTGCGATACGAATCCAATGTACGCGCCGTGACCGAAGTCGCGCGTCGTGATGTAACTGAAGACGCGCAAGCCCACGTAT
The DNA here is from genome assembly GCA_020722375.1 of Anaerolinea thermophila. GTDB lineage: Bacteria > Chloroflexota > Anaerolineae > Anaerolineales > Villigracilaceae > Denitrolinea. The sequence continues at coordinate 940 of DYKX01000186.1, read as the reverse complement.
TCTCCTCCCTGCTCCACCAGCCAGACGTGATCGAAGGTACGCGGGTGCGAGGGATTCTGTCCCTGCGCGCAAGCGCGGATGTAGGGAATGTAACGTTTATCTTCGGGGAAGATATTCGCGAACAGGTTGCAGGCAACGTCGAGGAGGTCTGAGTCGCGGCTCGAAACAGTCACCAGCCGCGCCTCGTCAGGACCGAAGCGATTAATCGGCATGGATAGATTCCTGCGGGGGCGGCCAGCCCATCCAGTGATCGGCGAAGGCGTAGATGTCCCACCACGATTGCGGCAGGTGCGGATGAATGTCGTGCCAGACGCGTTTGACAACAGTCACGAAAGTCGGATTGAGAAACATCAGCGAGGGACAATTCCCACCGAGTTCCCATTCGAGTTCTTCACGATGATTTTGGAACGGGAGCAAAGGAAATGTGCGGCAATCGAGCGGGTTGTGTTCGTGGATGCCACATTGCATTTTGTCGGTGAGGAAGGGACAGGGCTTGCCGAGGTCCAACATGCCGATCTCGATGGTGATTTCGGGCGTAAGCGCCAACGGCCAGCGACGAAAAACTTCGCGCGAGATGCCTGTCTTTTCGATCAGGTATTCCATTTCAAAAGGGAGCAGGACAACAACGGGACTGGCGATTTCTCCCGCCTGCATGTGGCGCATGCCCACGCGCGGACAGCAGCGCGCCTGGCAAAGTTCGAAACACTTCAAGCCACTGACTGGGATGGTTTTGCTGTTATCGAGAATTTCATCGAAACGCTGAAACCACTCTTGTCTGAGTCTTTCTGCAAAGTCTTCGGTCACGTTGACTCCAAAAATTCTTTCTTAACCACAAAGATCACAAAGGTCACCAAGTTGGGTTGAGTGATGATTTTGGTATTTCGTTTTAGATCATAACGAACGAAAATCAAAATAAAACCGACTCGTTGCGCCTTTAATA
>DYKX01000185.1 GCA_020722375.1 Anaerolinea thermophila | reverse complement strand
CTGCGGGCGGGATGGAGACTCATCATCCAGACCGCCATGATGCTCGTGTTTACGGTCATCGTCAGCATCGGCATGGCGCCGCTGATCCTTGTATTGCAAGGCTCCGCCCTGCTGATCCTGTCGCAAGTCGCGGAATTAATTGTCCTGGCTGCGTCGATCTATATCGCACGGCGGTTTCTCGACAAACGTTCGATGGAAAGCCTCGGACTGCGGCTGGACGGTTTTGTCGTGCAGGATCTGCTTGTCGGAATCGGGATCACCTTTGTGATCATGGGCTTGATCTATCTTGTGATGTCATCCGTAGGCTGGATCACCTTCGAGGGTTTCTCCTGGCAGTTCGAACCGATCCCAACTGTGGTGGGAGGCGTTCTCACGTTTCTCGTGGTCTTCCTCTTCGTCGGGTGGAACGAGGAACTGCTGTCGCGCGGTTACCATCTCCAAACGATCGCCAGCGGGACCAACCTGTTCTGGGGAGTCGTTTTATCTTCGGCGATATTCGGGCTCCTGCACCTCGGCAACCCAAATGCCACGTGGGTCAGCGCGCTGGGAATTTTCTTTGCTGGTTTGTTCCTTGCATACGGCTACCTGCGGACAGGTCAACTCTGGCTTTCCATCGGTCTGCACATCGGATGGAATTTCTTCGAGGGCGTGGTCTTCGGTTTCCCCGTCAGCGGATTGGATATTTATCGCCTCACGCGCATCCAGGTTCACGGTCCAGAGATGTGGACGGGAGGGGCGTTCGGTCCCGAAGCGGGATTGATCGTCCTGCCCGCCTTGTTGATCGGCGCGGGTCTGATCTTTCTCTACACCCGTGGACGTACGTCCAACGATCGCGTCTGACCTTACAATGCTGAAAGTACCTGCGCACACCGATTGAGATACAATATTTCGCGATGGAACGCCACCTCTTCCTCACCGGTCAAACTGAACTGCATGGCTCGCTGGTCGCCTTGAATTCCATGCAGGCAAAACTGCGCGAGCAGCGATCGACTGGCTTGATCGAGGTCAAGGTGGGGATGGGGCGTCAAATTGTGCTGGTGTACGCCAATGGCACCCAGGCGGGAGTCTATTTACTCGAGAACGGTCAGAGCAGACCGTTCAACCTCTCGGAACTTTCTGCACTTTGGGGCGGCGCGCCATTTTCGGTTTCGTCGGTCCCGCTTCCAGATCGGGCGGGACGCGCCATCTGGTTGATCCTCGAATCTCGAAAGCTGGACCAGTTCGAGGTCCGCGATGAGGAGGCGTGGAGCGAGAAATTCAATCTCTGGAAACAGGAAGGGTTCAACGGGGCAGTCGAGATCACGTCCAAAAACAGTCAGGGATTTGCCGTCTTCCAGCATGGCCGCCTATTGGCGGATGAAACCGTCTTCTTCAATGGGCAGGGATTTGAAAATGAGTTGCCGCCAGGCATTGGCGCGTATGGGACTTGGCAGGTCACTACGTACGCGGCTGTATCGCAATCCAACGCGTGGAAGTGCCTGACCCTGCGCGGGAGCGCGATCCGTTGGGCCGAAGGAACGCTCCATCGTTACCAAAACATCGCAGGGAAACGCTTCCTGCAAGTCACCGTCAGGGAGATCGGGATGCTGCTTCAACCCTGGGATTGGAAGATCAGCCTGAACGAAAGCAATGTCACGGACCAGCATTTCTTCGCAAACACTGAGTCGACGGCACATGCCTATCGCGCCCTGTTCATGGGAATGGGTACACAAATGAATTTTGTTATCGGTGGGCCGATCACGCTTCGGATTCTGAGCGAAATGTTCCAGGAACTGGAAAAGGAAGAACGCGCCGCTCTGGAAACCCACCGCCTGATTCCTGCCGCGTTCACCAACTGAGAGACTTTAATGAATATCAGCCCCAACACCGAGCCCATTGTCAGACACTCCAGCCGCACGTGGAAGTGGGCTGCCGTCGCAGGCATCTGGCTGGCCCTTTTCGGCCTGCTTTATTGGTATGAGCCCATATCGAACCTGCCCATTCCTAATGCCGATTATTGGAACGACAAAGCCACCGACGTGATCATCCTTATCGCCGCTTTGGCGGCGGCCATACTTGGGATTCGTCTGACCCGCCACTTTCAACCGTCCGAGCCGCCGCATCGCATCTGGCTGACCTTTACGCTGGGCTGGTGGGCCTGGGTAGGAGGAGAACTGACGGGCTTTGTTTACGATTACTATTATTGGTTCACAGAGTTCCCCGAATTCACTGTTATCGATGTTTTCTGGCTGTTGGGTTACATTTTCTTCGGCCTCTCACTCTACTATCAATTCCGCCTGATCTACAGTTACAAACGCGGACGAAAGACCGCGCTCTATCTTTCCTTCATTGTGTTGGCGCTCCTGCTTGCATTGGGATTGAACCAACTCGCGCTCGCCGCAGGACTGGGCGAAGGCGTCTCCTGGGGTGCGCTCTATCTGGCAGTACTCTATCCTGTCTTTGACCTGGTGGAGGGCGCGGCCGCCTTGTGGTTGTTCTTCCTCTTCGGGCGAGGCTATCTGGGCCGTCCATGGTGGGGACTGATCGCATTCGCCATCGCGGATGCCATCAACATCTTTTTCTGGATGGGCGGTTACAACTGGCTTTCTGATCCAGCCTACTATCAACTCGACTTATTTTCCAATATTGCTTACGTTGGAGGCTACCTGATCACAGCGCTGGCCTTCCTTGCCGCACACGAGCACATGAAATAGGGCAGGATTTCAGCCGTTTCCACGCGTTGACAGAAAATTGTTCACCGTGACTCTTGTCGCCCTTTACGGGAATCCAGAGTCACAGTATATGAAAGGGGATGAATACATCGATTCGCGCCGTGTTATTCGACTTGGGAGGGACATTGATGTATTCACGCGAGTCGTGGGAACCCATTCTCGAGCGCGGCTACCAATCGCTTGCAGACTCACTCTGCGAGCAGGGATTCTCCCTCGACTGTGCGGAACTCCCGAAGACCGTCCGCTACCACCTGGACCGTTATTTTGCCCGCCGCGACGAAGACCTGTTCGAGACGACCTACCTCGCCGTCCTGCGCGAACTGCTGGCGGAAAGGGGCTATCCCGATGCAGACGAAAAATCCATCCGCCGCGCGCTGGACGCCTTTTACGCCCACACCCAACCCAACTGGATCCTGGAAGAGGACACCCTGCTCACCCTGCGCACGCTGGAGGCAGGCGGCTACCGTCTCGGCATCGTCTCCAACGCGGGCGACAACCAGGATGTGTTCCAACTCGTGGAACGCTTCCAGATCGAACCGTTCTTCGATTTCATCCTGACCTCGGCGGCCTGCTCCTACCGCAAACCGCATCCCCGCATCTTCGAATTGGCGATGGCGCACTGGAACATTCTCCCGCGCGAGATCGCCATGGTCGGCGACAGCCTCGAAGCGGATATACGCGGCGCACAACGCCTCGGCATCTACGCCGTCTGGATCACGCGCCGCGTCTCGCAGCCCGCGCACAGGCACGGGGTCCAGCCCGACGCGGAAGTGCAGACCCTCCACGAATTGCCCGCGCTCTTCAGTCGTCTCT
>DYKX01000184.1:1471-3543 GCA_020722375.1 Anaerolinea thermophila | reverse complement strand
TCGCTCTCGACCTTCATGGCGAGCGTTGTCATGTCCGATATGCTGCTGGGCGTGGGCTTCCTGCACGGCTCGCGCATCTGGTCCTATGCAGAGATGATGATGGACTGCGAGATCTTCGACATCATCCACAAGACCATGCAAGGCATCGTGGTGGATGATGAGAATCTCGCCCTCGAAACCATTGCCAACGTGGGCCCGGGCGGCAATTTCCTCGCGCAAAAACACACCAAGAAACACATGCGCGAGATCTTCCTGCCCGAATTCATGGACCGCCGTCCCTACAACGAATGGGAATCGAAGAAAGACGATGCCCGCGACTGGGCGCTCGCCAAGGCGCGCCGCATCCTCGCGGAACATCAGCCCGATCCCCTCGACCCGAAGATCTCCGCCGAAATGGCGAAGATTATCGCCGCAAATGAAAACTAATCTGTAAGTAGTACCGCAAAATTCATTTTGCGCCCGCGCGGGCAAGATAAATCTTGCGGTACTTAAAAAAATCCGCGTAATCCGTGTACAAAGAAAGAATTAAATGAGACCAAAACTCGAATTCCTCCCCCCCGACCTCATCGGCCGCATCCTCGATGAGGCCTTTCAACTGATGCTCAAACCAGGCATCAAAGTCCAATCCGAAGAAGCGCGTCAACTGCTCGCCTCCGCAGGCGCGGAGGTGGACGAGGCCGCGCAGGTCGTCCGCATCCCGGAGAAAGCCGTCCGCGCCGCGCTCGAAACCGTCCCGAATGAGTTTTTCCTCTTCGACCGCCGCGGCCAGCCCAAGGTCCAGTATGGAGGCGACGCCGTCCACTTCGACCCGGGCTCCTCGGGCGTCCACATCCTGGACCCCGAAACGGGCGAACACAAACCGTCGGAAACGCGCGACCTGGCGCGCATCGTCAAAGTGACCGAGATGTTGCCGCAGTACGACGCACAATCCACCGCGGTGGTGTGCAACGAAATCCCGAAGGAGATCGGCGACCTGTGGCGGCTGTACGTGGCGCTGATGCTTTCGGAAAAACCGATCGTGACGGGCTCCTTCTCGCTGAAGACGCTCGACGCCATGATTGACATGCTCGCCATCTACGCCGGCGGACGAAGCGCGCTGACATCGAAACCGCAGGCCGTCTTTGACGTTTGCCCCTCCCCGCCGCTCATCTGGTCGTCGTTCGGCGCGGGAAATTTGATTCAACTGGCGCGGGCGGGAGTACCCGCCGAAATCGTCTCGATGCCGCTGGCGGGCGCGGGCTCGCCGGTGACGTTGCTCGGTTCCATCGTCCAGCACGCCGCGGAATGCCTGAGCGGGATCGCCATCCACCAACTCGCCAAACCCGGCGCGCCCATCGTCTGGGGCGGCGCGCCCGCCATCTTTGATATGAGGAAGGGCGGAACTCCGATGGGCGCCATCGAGACGGCCATGCTGGATGCTGGCTACGCGCAGGTTGGCAAATCGCTGGGACTGCCCACGCACGCCTATCTCTGCGCCAGCGAATCCAAGGTGATCGACGCGCAGGCCGGCCTCGAAAGCGGCATGACCGCCCTCGTCGGCGCGCTGGCGGGCATCAACATGATCTCGGGCGCGGGCATGCTCGACTTCCTGGCCTGCCAAAGCCCCGAGAAACTGACCGTCGACGCGGAGGCCATCGGCATGACGAAACGCCTGCTGGAGGGCATCACCGTCCGCACCGAGACGCTCGCCACGGCCATGTTCGAGGGCATCAACTTCAAAGCCGATTTCCTCAAGCAGAAGATCACGCGCGAACTCTTCCCCATCGAACAATACCTGCCCTCCGCCATCATTGACCGCGACTCGATGCGCGGCTGGCAGGACGGCGGCTCGCTCGACACCTTCGCCCGCGCAAAAATTCGGACGAATGACCTGGTTGCCAAATACCAGCGTCCCGAGTCCGCGCTGGCGCATGAGAAGGAACTGGTTGATCTGGTTTCATCACTTGCGCGAGATGCAGGAATGGAAAAATTACCTGAAATAACGTAGACACGTACACAAGTACACAAGTACACAAGTACACAAGTACACACGTAGACAAGTTCCGTGTTTACCTGTGTACGTGTTTACCTGT
>DYKX01000184.1:0-1371 GCA_020722375.1 Anaerolinea thermophila | reverse complement strand
CGTCAGCGCTGAGCAGGAATGGCAGACTGACGGCACGTTCATCGTCCCGCTCGACGGCCGTCCGCCGCGCCGCATCGGCGGGGACGCGGCATTGGACGCCATCCAACCCGCCTGGTCGCCCGATGGCACAAAGGTCGCCTTCTCGTCCAACTCCACAGGCTGGGCGCAAATCGGCATCTTCCATCTCGAAGACGGCCACATCGAATGGCTCACCAGCGACGAAGGCGACAAGAACAACGCCATCTGGTCCGAAGATGGGACGCGCCTCGCCTGGATTCACAACCAGGGCGAAACGGCCTGGGTGGAGATCCGCTCGATGGACGGAAGCCAGTGGAGGGTCCAGACCGAGGCGGGATTTGCCTTCTGGCCGACGTTCACACTGGACGGTAAATCCATCCTCTTCGTTTACGAAAATCCGCATCGCCCTCCGGACCTCTGGCTGGCCGCGCTCGACAATGGGCATCTCACCCAACTGACAAATTCCCTGCCCGCCGAGTTGAAGGCCGCGGAATCCGAATTTGTCATCCCCCAACCAGTGACATATCCCTCGCTGGACGGCACACCCATCCCCGCCATGCTCTACAAACCAAAGGGTGCGGGGTCGCACTCACCTGCGGTGGTGGTCATCCACGGCGGACCCGCCTGGCATTTCGGTTACTACTGGCATCCCTTCATGGCACACCTCGCCTCGCGCGGCTGGACGGTGATCGCGCCCAACTACCGCGGTTCCACGGGCTATGGCCGCGCGTGGATGGTTGCCAACCGCTACGAGATGGGGCATCTCGACAACGACGATTGCGCCGCGGCCGCGCTCTACCTTGCCCGCGAAGGTCTCGCCGACCCGAAAAAAATCGCGGTGACGGGACGCAGTCATGGCGGCTACCTGACGATGACCTGCCTGACGCGCCAGCCTGAACTCTGGGCTGTCGGCTCGGCGGTGGTGCCGTTTCTGAATTGGTTCACAGGCCACGAAAACTCGCGTGAAGACCTGCGATATTGGGACATCCAAAACATGGGCGATCCCGAAACTCATCACGATCTCTGGTATGAACGCTCGCCGTTCTTCTTCCTCGACAAAGTCCGCGCGCCTGTCCAATTCATCTGCGGCGAGAACGACCCGCGCTGTCCACCCTCCGAATCGATCGAAGCACACGAAAAACTGAAAGCGCTCGGCGTCCAAAGTGAGTTGCTTCTTTACAAAGGCGAAGGCCACGGCTTTTTGAAACTCGAAAATATCATCGAGTCGGATGTAAAGCGCGTGGAGTTTTTGGCGAAGGTGTTGGAAAAACCGTAGACACGTACACAAGTAGACAAGTACGCAGGTACACAGGAGACTTGTTTACGTGTGTATGTGTTTACGTGTCTACGTGT
>DYKX01000183.1 GCA_020722375.1 Anaerolinea thermophila | reverse complement strand
TTTTGCCGGACTATTCCATCTTCGCCCGATTCCGCCCGGCGATAAATCGCCTGGCTACCCCGCAGCGCCCCGTAAACGGGGCTTGAAAACGGAAACCATTATGAAACTACTTACCCACATCCGCCTCGTCAACTGGCATTTGTTCGAAAATATCACCATCCCCTGCCAGGGAACCACTTACTTCATTGGCATCAACGGCGCAGGCAAATCCACCGTGCTCGATGCCGTGCAGTTTGCCCTGGTTGGCGGTCAGCGCGATGTGCGCTTCAACCAGGCCGCCATCAGCGGCGGCAAACGCACCCTCGCCAGCTACGTGCGCGGCGAACTTGGCACTGAGAGTCAGCGCTACCTGCGCGGCGACGCCACCGGCGTAGTCGCTCTCGAATTCAAAAACCCGGATGGCACTTTTTTTGCACACGGCGCGGTCATTGACGCTTACGAAGACGGCCGCAATCCTGATGTGGCCTATTTCATTGTCCATAACGCTGGATTGAACGACGACTGGTTCTTCAAAACCCCCGGACAGCTTTTCGACACCCGCGCTTTCAAGCGCCACCTCGAAAACTTCGCCCTGCCGCCGGTCAGCCGCGCCCAGGTTTTTACCCGGCTGGAAGATTACCGCGTCCACCTGCTCAACCGCCTCGGCCAGCTCAAAGACACCTTCCCGGCCAAAATCGTCAAAGGCCTGGCCTTCAGCCCGCTCACCGACATCCGCTCCTTCGTTCACACCTACCTGCTCGACGAAAACCTCGTAGATGTCAAAACCCTGCAAGCCCAGCTCGAAACCCTGCGCCACTTCGAAAGCCTCGCCGCCGATGTGCGCCGGCGCATTGAAGCCCTGACCCGCATCGAGGAACTCGACAAAGAACGTATCGCCCATCGCCGCCGCCGCATCACCAATACCTATGTAGCTCGCCGGGTGCGCGCCGAAATCTTCTTGAAGGATTTGGCGGCGCGCCGCCTCGAACTGGATTCCCTTAAACTGGAACTCAGCCGCACCGAGTACCAGCGCGACGAACTCACCCGCAACCTGCGTTTTGCCCAATCGGCTTTATCCGACGCTGAATTTGCCCTGCGCTCCGACCAGACTGCCGTGCGTGAGAAGGACCTGCGTGAAAAAATCGCCCAACTCACCCTCGAAGTGGACGAACTCACCCGCCGCCAAACCGGCCTCGACATCTCCCTCGCCCGCGAACGCGCCGACGCCCAAAAACTGGCAGCCTTCCTGCGTGCCGATAAACTCGAAATCCCCCCCGCCCTCGAATCTTTCCAAACAGAACATGAAATCCCGCAGCGAAGCGGAGTGGGCGCAACACGCGAAACCATCGCCGAATTACAAGCGGCCCTCTCCACCCTTGCCCAACACTACGTCCACGCCGAAGCCATCCTCACTGAAAAAGTCGCCGCCTTGCGCGCCGAAGCCGCCAGCCTCGACAACGACATCCGCAAACTGCGCACCGGCGACCGTGAAGCCTCCATCGAAGCCGAAGCGCCCAACTCAGCCAAACTGCGCCAACTCATCCGTGCCCAGCTTGGGCTTGGCGCAAACGAAGTCACCTATCTGTGTCACGAGCTCAAAATCCCCAACGAAGGCTGGCAAGATGCGGTAGAAGGGCTGCTTGGATTTAATCGCTTCACCTTGCTCGTCCCGCCCGCGCATTACAACGAGGCTATAAAACTCTACCGCCAGCACAAAGACAGCCTGCATGGCGCAACCCTGCTGGATACCGAAGCCATTCTAGAAAAAGGAAAGAAGGACACAGGTAAACAAAGTGTTGGCGGAGTACGCAACACGAGTCAAAATACACTTTCCGAAGAAGTTGTCACATCCAACCCTGCCGCCCAGGCCTTTATCAACCTGATTTTGGGCAACTACGTCAAATGTGACAGCCTTGAAGCCCTGCGGCCGCACCGCACCGCCATCACCCGCGAATGCTTTGTGCGCCGCAACTACACCGACAGCCACCTCAACCCATCCGTTTATCGCCACTGGTTCATCGGCGAGCGCGCCGCCGCCCGTCAGATTGAGCAAAGACTCCAGCGTCTCGATGAAATCGCGGCGGAAATGAGTCAACTCAATCAGCGCGCCAACGGTTTACGCGAGCGGCTTTCCCTGACCCGAGACAAAATCCGCCCGCTGATTGAGATGGAACACGCCCTCGAAGGCCTCGCCATCCTCCCTGAACGGCATAGACAACTCTCAACACTCATGCAAGAACTCCAAGAGTTGGACTTGCAAAACGTTGAATCGCTCAAGGCCGAAGCGCAGAGATGCCAAAAGGTGTTCGATGCAGCCCAGGGTGAAGTATCCAACATCGAGCGGGAGTTGGGAAAACTCGAGGAGAAGGTGACGCAGCTCGAAACGGAAGCCATTCCCGGCTTGGAGCGATCCGCCGATGAGGCGCTTCGAGATGCGACAAACTTTCTCGAGCAGGAAAACGCCAACCCTTCGACAAGCTCAGGGCAAGCTGCTGAGACCCTTTCCGAGGTCCAAAAAGAATATGAACGCCGCCTGGAGCGCCAACCGCTCGAAGTGATTCTGCAAAACGCCAGCCGCTACGAGGGCGACTACCAGACCGCCGAACAGCGCTCCCGCGATAAACTGCGCCAGGCCAAACAGGAATATTCCCTCAAGTACGATTTCGGCTACGACGACACGGAAGACGCCGCGCGCTACACCGCCGAAAAAGATAAACTCGTCAACTCCGAATTGCCCAACTACGAAGCCCACATCGCCACCCAGCGCGGACTGGCCGAACAGGAACTGGTCGAAAACTTCATCCACCGCCTGCGTGAACAAATTGAAGACGCCCGCCAGCAATTGGCTTTCCTGAACGCCACCCTTGCCAACCTGCGCTTTGGCGGGGAGCGTTTCGAGTTCATCACCCAGCCCTCGCCGCAGGTGAAGCAGGTCTATGACATGATTATGGACAGCCAGCAGGTAATGGGCGGCTCGCTGTTTGAGTCGGACTTCCGCCAGAAGCACCAGCAAGGCTGGGACTTGCTCTTTGAGCGCCTAACCCGCCACGACGACGAAAACATCGAGCTGCGCGAGTTGCAGGATTACCGCAATTACTTGCAATACGACATTCGCATTCACTACCCCAACGGCGACCGGGCCATTTTGAGCCAGATCAACACCAAAAAGAGCGGCGGCGAAACCACCACCCCGTTTTACGTGGCGATGGCGGCCTCCTTTGCCCAGGCCTATCGCCTGAACCAGCCGCGCCCGTCTGACACCATCCGCCTGGCAATATTTGATGAAGCCTTTGGAAAAATGGATACCGCTCGCACCGCCAGCGCCTTGCAATTTATGCGTGATGCTGGTTTGCAGGTGCTTCTCGCCACCCCGCCCGATAAATCTGGCTCGCTCTTGCCGTATGTGGATAGCGTGCGGACGGTGGTGCGGAAAAACAATCAATCGTTTGTCATTGAAATTGACAAAAACGAGATGATCGCCGAACTGGAAAAGGAATAGCCCCGTTTACGGGGCGCTGCCCGCCAGCCCGGAGGTTTACCTCCGGGCGGCGATGGACCAGCAACATTATCCGCCCCA
>DYKX01000036.1 GCA_020722375.1 Anaerolinea thermophila | reverse complement strand
CTGCCCATGTCGTGGATTCGCTATCAACTCGGTCCCGAGGCGATGACGCGTTATTTTTCGAGCAACCGTCCCGTGTGGGGGATGCTGTATCAAGCCACCACGCGCGTCCTGCCGCACATCCCGATCTATTGGCAGGTGTTCGCCCTCCTCCTGCGCGCGCTGACGGGCATCCTCGTTTGGGCGGTCGTCCGCCGCATCTGGCGAAACCGTGAAGCCTTCGCCCTCATCACCGCCTTTTTCTTTTTGCTCTATCCAGGCTTCAACCAACAGTGGGGATCGTACCTCTACAGCCATTTTTTCATCGTCATCAATTTCTTCCTCGGCTCCCTTTATTTCAACCTGCGCGCCCTCGACGAACCTCGCCGCGCCCGATCCTTCACCATCCTCGCGCTCATTTTTTCCGCGCTCAATTTGTGGATGATGGAGTACTTTTTCTTCCTCGAACTCGTCCGCCCGTTCATCCTCTTTTTTGCCCTCCGCTCACGCAATACGCAAGACGCAGTACGCACTTCACTGACCCGCTCCCTCCCTTACATCGTTCTCTGGATTGCCGCCGTCCTGTCACGCATGTTCATCTTCAACAATCAGGTCTATTCGACGAGTCTGCTTGGAGATTTGCGGACGGACTTCTTTCCGACTCTCGCGCGGCTCCTCCAAATCATCCTCGCTTCTTTCTGGACTGTGAGCGGGTCTGCCCTCGGACAGATTTTCCAACTCCCCGGCCCCTCCGTGGACGGTTGGCGCGTGACGGCGATGGTGGCAGCGGTGGCGCTCCTTGTTTTCCTGCTTACGCAGCACGCAGTACGAAAAACGTACACAGGTAAACAGGTAGACACGTACACAGGTAACGATGCAACTCGTAACTTGCATCTCCTATCCCGCCTCTCTCCTATCATTCTCTCCCTCCTCGCCTTCCTCGCCGCGGGCTGGCCGCTCTGGCTGATCGAATTCCCTCCGACGCTGGCGCATCCGACGAGTCGTTTCACGCTTCCGTTCATGTTCGGCGCAAGCCTGCTCTGGGCAGGATTGCTCGAATTCATCCCATGGCCGCGCTGGAAATACGCGCTGGCAGGTCTGCTGATCGCCCTGATGGCAGGACGACAGTCCTTTTGGATGAACGACTATCGCCGCGAGTGGGAATCGCAAAAGACGCTTTTCTGGCAGATGACCTGGCGCGCGCCTGGCCTGGAACCGAACACGACTGTGTTGCTCAATGACCGCGCTTTCCTCTCTCCATCTGCAACGGGAGTCCTCCCGCCTGAAGATCTGCGCGTCTTCAATTATTATGCGGATAATTCCCTCGCCGCCGCGCTGAATTGGATCTACGCGCCCGATAATCACACCGACAGGATGGATTATCTTCTGCTGTATCCCAAGTCGAGGATCGGTGGGTCGTTGCCTTCATTCGAGAAAGACCAGCCCATCAATTATGATTTTCTGGCTGGGACCTTTGAAGGCAGCACTACACAGGTGGTCGCGTTCTATTACGCGCCGCCTGGCTGTCTGCGCCTGCTCGACCCCGAAATTGACGCGTTGAATCGTTTCATCCCTGACGAAACGTTGATGCGCGAGGCCGCCGCGCTTTCCTCGTCAGCGTGGATTCTGCCCGAGAAAACCGCGGCCCTGCCAACCGTCTACGGGAGCGAACCGAGCCGCGGGTGGTGCTATTATTTTGAGAAGGCCGATCTTGCCCGTCAGCAAAAGGATTGGGAGGAGGTCGTCCGCATCGGTGAGATTGCGTTTGCGTTGGACGATCATCCCAACGATCCTGCGGAGCGATTCGTTTTTATCGAGGCGTACGCGCACGTTGACGATTGGGCGCGGGCGCAGGCGTTGTCGGTGGAATCGTTCCGCGTCTCGAAGGAATATGTCGGCCCGATGTTGTGCTCGCTGTGGTCGCGGATCGAGCGCGAGACCGCGGCCAGCGCGGAGCAGTCCGCGGCGGTGGAGGAGATGCGCTCGAAATTTGCGTGTAGTTGGTAAATGGTATTTTTTGCATTCCGATTTGTGACTTAAGCGGCTTGTCCATTTTGATGCTAGCGGCTAGAATGTTTTGCGAGCAAAGTTTCGGCAATTGGAAGACAAGAGTTCAGGAAGGAGGTGCCCGGCCACCAAATATCCCTGTACGTCCCTGATTTTTAACAAATCTATACTCTTTAGGAGGAGTATCCTATGCGTAACGTTTTGCCCAAAATCGCCTTTCTGGCGATGGTGATTGTCCTTGTCCTTTCGGCCTGTACGCCGAAGACTCCCGTTGCAACTGAGCCGCCGGTCGTCGCGACAGAACCCCCTGTTGTTGCCACTGAACCGCCCGTGGCAACCGAACCCCCCGCCGAGCCGTTCGTGTTTGGCATGTTGCTGGTTGGCGCCCACAATGATCAGGGCTGGAGCCAGGCGCACTATGACGCCGGGCTTTATGTTGAACAGAAAATTCCCGGTTCCAAGATGCTTTATCTTGAGAACGTCTACTCTGGCTCTCCGTCCTATCCTGGCCAGACCGCTTCCCAGCTGGCGGAGCAATTGGTCTCCCAGGGCGCCAAAGTGATCGTCTTCAACTCAGACGATATGAAGGATGAGGCCCTGAAATTCGCCAATGCCCACCCGGACATCTACGTCATCGGCGCTTCGGATGACTGGACCTGGAAAGAAGGCAAGGCTTACACCGAGTCGCCCAACCAGGTTGACATCATGGGCCGCATGGAATACGGCAAGATGATGGCCGGTTGCGCCGCCGCCCTGACCACCAAGACCGGTCAGATCGGCTATCTCGGCCCCCTGATCAATGACGAGACCCGCCGCCTGGCCTCCTCGGCCTACCTCGGCGCCAAATATTGCTGGACCAACGTCCTCGGAAACGACGCCGCAAACCTGAAATTCAAGGTCACCTGGATCGGCTTCTGGTTCAACATCCCCGGCGTGACCTCCGACCCGACCCAGGTCGCCGATGATTTCTTCAACAGCGGCTATGACGTGGTCATCTCGGGTATCGACACCACCGAGGCTTTGGTGGAAGCCAAGAAGATGCACGACGCCGGCAAGGATGCCTTTGCCCTCGCCTACGACTACAAGGACAACTGCAACGTGGCTCCCGACGTCTGCCTGGGCGTCCCGTACTTCAATTGGGGTCCTGCCTACCTGGCGACGATGAAGACCGCCATGGACGGCACCTGGACGGAAGGCTTCCAGTGGAATGGCCCGGACTGGGCAGACATCAACAATCCGGACACCAGCGCGGTCGGCTTTGTCAAAGGCCCGGGCCTGAGCGCCGACGCCTCCGCCAAACTGGATGAGTTCATCGCTGCATTGGCTGGCGGTTTGAACCTGTGGACTGGCCCCATCAACCTGCAGGATGGTACTGCTTATCTCGCGGATGGCGAGGTTGCCACCGATCTGCAGATCTGGTACCTGCCGCAATTGCTCGAAGGCATGAAAGGCCAGAGCGTTTCTGAGTAAGTCATCCAATGGACGGGGGAAGGCAGAATGCCTTCCCCTGTTTCATAAATTTATTTGTCCACTCATCCCATTATGAGCGGTTCCGAGCAAAAGGATGGCCGATGAAGGTAGAACTTCGCAACATCGACAAGAATTTTGGAAAAGTCCACGCCAACGATAACATCTCGCTTATCATTCCCTCTGGTACCATTCAAGGCATACTTGGGGAAAATGGAGCGGGTAAAAGTACATTGATGAAGATCCTCTCCGGGTTTTTCCACGCGGATAGCGGGGAAATCCTTTTGGACGATAAACCAGTTTTCATCAAATCGCCGGCCGACGCGCTTCGTCATGGTGTGGGAATGTTGCACCAGGATTCGCTGGATTTTCCGCCTCTGCGCCTGCTCGATAACTTCCTGCTCGGGATGCCTGGCAAACTTTTCCCGAACCGCAAAGAGGCCGCACAGGACTTCAACCTGCTTGCCAGGGAATTTGGGTTCTCGCTCGACCCGGAAAGTTACGTTGATTCCCTGACCGTGGGGGAACGTCAACAAATCGAGATCATGCGCCTTTTGTTTTTGGGCGCCCGGATTTTCATTCTCGATGAGCCGACGACCGGCATCAGCGCCGCGCAGAAGGTAAAACTATTCGATACATTGAAAAAATTCCCTGAGCAAGCCATCACGGTCATTTTTGTCTC
Organism: Anaerolinea thermophila; assembly: GCA_020722375.1. Classification (GTDB taxonomy): domain Bacteria; phylum Chloroflexota; class Anaerolineae; order Anaerolineales; family Villigracilaceae; genus Denitrolinea. Next base: position 18,682 of record DYKX01000036.1, on the reverse strand, counting down.
TCATAAACTCGAGGATGTGGAAAATCTTTGCGACCAGGTGGCGGTGTTGCGGCAGGGCAAGCTCATTGGTGAAATGAAGAAGCCCCTCGACAAGAAAAAACTGGTGGAAATGATGTTTGGTAAGGAAGTTCCCCTGGGCGAGCGTCAGATGTTGACACGTGAAGAAACAGCCTTGGAACTACGCGGCCTTGCCGTTGAGGATGTCCGCTTGCGTCTTTCCGGGATCAACCTCAAAGTCCATGCCGGTGAGGTGATTGGCCTGGCAGGTATGGAGGGGAGCGGTCAGGGACCATTCATCCGGGCCTGCGCCGGCTTGATGCGCCCGGTCAATGGGCGGGTGTTGGTGAACAACCGTGATCTGACCGGAGAATCCTACCATGTTTACAAGAAGGAAGGTGTTTCTTTCATGCCAGCCTCCCGCATGGAAGAGGGATTGGTGCCTGGTTTGAGCCTCACCGAGCATTTCGTCCTGGCAGAGGAGCCCCGCGGCCTGTTCATTGACCGCGAATACGGCATCAGCCTTGCCGAGGAGCGCATCAAAACATTCAATATCCGCGGCACGCCGGCCAGCACGGTCGAGTCGCTTTCGGGGGGCAACCAGCAGCGCGCCTTGCTGGCTTTGCTTCAAACCCCGCTTTCCGTTGTCCTGCTGGAGCATCCGACGCGTGGTCTGGATATCGAATCGACCATCTACACTTGGAGCAAGCTCAAGGAGCGCTGCAAACAGGGCTCTGCGATCATTTTTATTTCCTCCGATCTGGAAGAGATTTTACAATATAGTGATCGGGTGGTAGTGTTCTTTAGCGGAAAAACAACACCCCCGCTGGATGCCGCTTCCCTGACCACAGAGAAACTTGGTGAGTTGATCGGTGGCATGGGCTGGGAAAACCTAAATTCGTGAAAAGACCTATGAAAAAGAATCTGTGGACAAACATTGGATTTCAGGTTGGAGCATTGCTTATTGCATTGCTCATAACCACGTTGATCCTGGCCGCGGCGGGGGCCCCGCCGTTCAAAGCATATGGCAGTATTCTGAGCGGCGCTTTTGGTACGCAGAAAAACCTGGTGGCGGTGCTGATCACCTGGTCCCCGCTGTTGCTGACCACAGCCGGCGTCTTGATCACCTTTGCCGCCGGGCTCTGGAATATTGGCGTGGAAGGACAAATGACCCTCGGCGCCATTTTCGCCACCTGGATGTTGCGCATCCTTCAGGACACCAGCCTGTCCCCAGTCTTGATCATCATCCTGGGTATTCTTTTCGGCATAATCGGCGGCGCATTGTGGGCGGCATTGGCAGGGGCATTGAAGACCTTTGGCGGAGTGAACGAGATCTTTGGCGGTTTGGGACTTAACTTCGTCGCCACTGCCTTGACGATCTACCTGGTTTTTGGTCCCTGGAAGCGACCGGGCGTCGGATCTATGTCTGGTACACAACCGTTCGACGAGAGGCTATGGCTTCCCACCCTGCCTGGAACGGAGCTAAGCGCCTGGGGGTTGGGTATATCTGTCCTGGTGGTGGTGATCGTCTACTTCTTGCTGCGCGGGACGTACTTTGGACTGAAATTGAAGGCCGTCGGCAAGAATATGAAATCTGCTTTCATGTTGGGCGTCCCCACCTGGCAATACAGCATGTTCGCTTTTCTGCTGTGCGGCGCGTTTGCCGGGCTGGCTGGCGCCATTCAGGTGGCATCCGTCTATCATCGTTTGTTGCCGAACATTTCGAATGGCTATGGCTTTCTTGGCTTGCTGGTGGCGATGCTGATCAACTATCAGGCGATCTGGGTCATTCCGATTGCATTTTTCTTTGCGGCGCTGAACGTCGGAAGCGTTCAATTGCAGATCGTCTATAAGATGGATTCTTCCTTTGCCGGTGTGCTGCAGGATTTCCTCGTGCTGTTGGTTGTACTCGGCCAGGGCATGCGCGAGCGTTTCTTGAAGAAGGTGTAGGGACTATCATGGATAACACTACATTGATTGGTCTGGCAGGTGTCTTGGCGGCTGCCGCGCCTGTTCTATTTGCGGTGATCGGCGAGACGATCACGGAGCGGGCAGGGATCATCAACCTCTCCCTGAATGGAACCATCCTACTTTCGGCGATGGGTGGTTTTGCGGTCGCGTATAACACCCAAAGTCTGGCAATGGGCTTTCTCGCCGGCATGTTAATCGGGGCGATGGTGGCATTCGTGGTCGCTTTTGGCAGTATCACGCTGCGCCAATCGCAGGTGGCAATTGGATTTGTTCTGGCGTTGGCCGCTCGTGACCTGGCTTATTTCCTTGGCGTCCCCTATATGAACATCCCTGGGCCGACCCTGCCAAACTGGTCCATCCCGGTCTTGAAGGATCTTCCCATTTTGGGGACTTTGTTCTTCCGCCTGGACCTCATTACCTATCTCAGTTTTGTTCTAATCTTTTTGGCGTGGCTATGGGTTTTTCGGACTCGTCCCGGCCTGATGCTGCAGGGCATTGGAGAGCGTCCCGCCGCGGCATTTGTGCGCGGGGCGAATGTAAACCGACTGCGCTATCTGTATACAATAATTGGTGGAGCAATCGCAGGTTTGGCTGGCCCCGCCTACACGTTAAATGTGAAACCCGGCTGGATGGGTACGCAAACCGGCCTGGACGGGGTGGGCTGGATCGCCCTCTCGATCACCATCTTTGGCGGCTGGAATCCTCTGCGGGCGGCTTTTGGCGCGTACCTATTCGCGTTGTTGCAGTGGCTGGGGCTGGTACTCCAACCCAGTTTGCCGGGCATCCCCTCACAGGTCCTGCAAGTGGCGCCTTTCCCGCTGATGATCTTGACCCTTTTGCTGGTCAACATCGGCGACGCGGAGTGGGTCCAGCGGTGGCTGGCGGCCATGCCAGAGGGGACGCGACGGGTTGCGGTCAAGGCTTTGCGGGCAATGCGAGCCTCGCCACCGGCGGCATTGGGTATCCCATTTGAATCTGAATGATAAATTTTGTGTCAAATGGCGCTGTTCAGTGTGTGTGATTTTTGACGCCACTGCAAAAAGGCGGATTCACCACAGAGCGCACAGAGAACACTGAGTTTTTTTGTGGATGCGGCATGGCGCGAACTAAATCCGTACGGATTTTGAATTTTTTTCCGCTCTGTGCGCTCCGTGTTCTCGGTGGTAAATGGTTTGGTAGTGGTCTATTGGTAAGTGATGCCGAGCCGCGACTTTCGTTCTTGGAACGCGAACACTTGCACCGCACTGCGTTCGGTGCAGTGCAGGTGTGGCACGAATGGGCGAATTTTACGGATAAACCAAAAAGAAATTCGCGGCATTCGCACATTCGCGAAATTCGCGTTGAAGATGATCACTTACTCCAATCCACCACCAATGGTTTTTGCAGTAGACTTTTTGTTGAGATCGCAAATATGGACGCTGAGGAGACGAAGGCCCATGCGAACTAGATTGAACACCCTTTTCGACGCTCTACTGCCGGTCATTGCCACGCTGGCCGCGCTTGCCGTGGGAGCGGTGATGTTGTTGATTCTTCGGGTCAATCCCATCGAAGCATACGCCGCACTCTGGGATGGTGCATTCGGGAGCACGAATGCCTTTGCAGAGACGCTTGTCAAGGCGACACCTCTTCTGCTGGTGGCGCTGGGAATCTGCATCTCCTTTCGCGGCGATGTGATCAATATCGGCGGCGAAGGGCAGATGATCATCGGCGCGATCCTCGCCACATGGGTCGGGTTGACGTTCACTGAGTCGCCCGGGTGGCTGATCATCACCGTGGCGATGGTCATGGGCTTTATCGGCGGGGCCATCTGGGGCGGGATTCCTGGTTTTCTTAAGGCTTATTTCAATGTAAACGAAATCCTCAGCACGGTAATGATGAATGCCATTGCGGTGCAGTTGATGAACTTTCTTCTGCGCGGCCCGATGATCGATCCCTCGCAGGCGCAACTGGCTTCGAAAATTCCACAGACCGCGCGTTTGATTGACGCATTCCACCTGGCGCGCTGGGCTCCCACGCGCCTCCATCTCGGAGCGTTAATCGCGGTCGCGCTGGCCTTGTTGGTTTACATCCTGCTCTGGCGCACCACCTGGGGATACCGCATCCGCGCGGTGGGACAGAGTCCACACGCCTCGCGTTACGCGGGGATCAAGGTGCCGCGTTACGTGGTGCTGGCGCTCCTCCTCAGCGGCGCGTTCGCGGGGCTGGCAGGCGCGGTGCAGGTCTATGGCGTCAATTATCGGATGATCACCGATGGTTCTGCTTCGGGGTTCACGGGGAGCGCGGGGTTCAACGGGATTGTCGCCGCGCTGTTCGGACAGTTGCATCCCATCTGGTCCATCCCTGCCTCGATTTTGTTTGGCGCGTTGCTCGTGGGCGCGAACAGTATGCAGAGGGCTATGCAGGTCCCTTCGGCGCTGATCACCGCGTTGAATGGATTGGTGGTGGTTTTCGTCGTCAGCAGTGAGATTTGGCGCAAACGCAGGCAGAGACGCAGGCTGGCCGTCGCCAAAGAGGAGGACGCGCCTCCGAAGCAGAGTCCGCCCCAGGTCCAGAAGGAGGCGGCGCGATGATCTCCGAATTGTTCACCGTCACCGTCCTGATCGGAATCCTTGCGTCGGGCATCCGTCTCGCGACTCCGTATCTGTATGCCGCCATCGGCGAGACGTTCAGCCAGAAGAGCGGCGTGCTGAATTTGGGGGTGGAAGGGCAGATGTTGCTCGGCTGTTTTGCCGCGTTTTACGTGGCGTTCACCACTGGGAATCTGTGGCTTGGCCTGCTGGCCGCGATGATCGTCGGCGCGGCGATGGGGCTGGCGATGGCCTTTGTTACGGTTAACCTGCATGCGCAACAGGGCATCAGCGGAATCGGCTTCTATCTCTTCGGCCTGGGAATGAGTGACTTGCTGTTCAAGCGCCTGCTTGGCACGGTGGAGACGGTGGAAGGTTTTTCGAAGATCTATATTAAAGGTTTGAGTGACATCCCCGGCATCGGCGAAATTTTCTTCAGCCAGAATATCCTTGTCTATCTTGCGTACCTGCTTGTGCCGCTGGCCTGGTTTGTTTTGAACAAGACCACGCTCGGGTTGAAAATCCGTGCGGTGGGCGAAAATCCCGATGCGGCGGATTCGCTCGGTGTGAGCGTGGCGCGCGTCCGTTATTTCACCATCATCCTTGGCGGGACGCTTTCGGGGATCGCGGGCGCGTCGCTTTCGATTGCGTTGTTGAATGTGTTCCAGCAGAATATGACCAGCGGACTTGGCTTCATTGCCGTGGCGCTGGTTTATTTTGGCGCGTGGAAGCCTGTGGGGGTGCTGGGCGGCGCGCTGTTGTTCAGTATGGTCAATTCATTGCAATTGTGGATCCAGGTGTTGGGCATTCCCATTCCATCCGACATTGCTGTTATGATGCCCTACGTATTGACCATCCTGGTCCTGGTCGCGACCGTATCCAGGGTTCGCGCGCCCTCTGCGTTGACGAAACCCTTTGAACGGGAAGACTGATTGATTCCACAGAAGGAGGTTTATCCGATTCGAGTACACCCAGAGACCCATCCCATGAACCCCATTCCTATTCCACTCTATTCACAGGAGAAGAAGATGAAAAAGTTCGCTTTGTTGTTGACTGTTGTTTTGACCCTTGCGCTCGCGCTGACCGCCTGCGGCCCCAAGGCCACAGAAGCGCCTGTTGTCACCGAAGCCCCCGTAGTCACCGAAGCCCCCGTCGTTGAGACGGAAGCGCCTGTTGTCACCGAAGCCCCCGCGATGGAACCGTTCCGCGTGGCTGTCGTCATGCCCAGCGCCATCAATGACCTGGCCTTCAGCCAGAGCATGTACGATGCGCTCGTCCGCATCCAGGAAGAGATGGGCGGCCCCGAATATTTCGAGTTCGTTTATTCCGAGGGCATGTTCGTGGTGGACGATGCCGCCGCGGCCATCCGCGATTACGCTTCGCAAGGCTTCGACCTGGTGATCGCGCACGGCTCGCAGTACGGCTCCTCCCTGCAGGAAATCGCCCCCGACTTCCCTGAGACCAGTTTTGCCTGGGGCACCACCGTTGACACCTTTGGCCAGCCGAACATCTTCGCCTATGAAGCGGCTTCCCAGGAAGGCGGCTACGTGAACGGCGTGTTGGCCGCGACTCTCTCGAAGAGCGCCACCATCGGCGTGATCGGTCCCATCGAGACTGGCGACGCGAAACTGTACGTGGACGGATTCAAGGCTGGTGTGGCCGCGACCAATCCCAGCGTCACTGTGAACGTTAACTACATCGGTTCGTTCTCCGACGTGGCGCTGGCCTCTGAGGCCGCCTCGACTCACCTCTCCGCGGGCGCGGACGTGTTGACCGGCACCGCTCAGATGGTGGTGGGCGCGATCGGCAAGGCCGAAGAAGCGGGCGCGCTGTGGTTCGGCACGCAATCCAACCAGGCCTCCCTGGCCCCGAGCATCGTGGTTGCCAGCCAGGTTTATCACTGGGAAGTTGCCCTGCGCGAGATGATCTCCCTCATCAAAGCGGGAACGCTTGGCGGGCAGTCCTTCACGGCCAATCTCAAGAACGGCGGCGAAGTGATCGAGTTCAACCCCGATTACGCGATCTCCGACGAAGCCAAGGCGCTTGCTGAAAGCACCATTCAGGGAATCATTGACGGTACCCTCACCATTACCCTGCCGTAACCTACTTCAGACCTCGGAGGTCTACAAGACCTCCGAGGTCTCTCCCTGTTCAGGATGGCGTTTATGACCGAATCGAATTTGCTCCCCTCGGGCAAGCCTCGCATCGAGAGCCTGGAGATGCGCGGCATCACCAAGCGTTTCCCTGGCGTGCTTGCCAATGACAAGTGTGATTTCGACGTGCATACCGGCGAAGTCCATGCCCTGTTGGGCGAGAACGGCGCGGGCAAAAGCACGTTGATGAAGATTCTCTACGGCCTCTATCATCCCGACGAGGGGCAGATTCTCCTCAACGGAAAGCCTGTCACAATTTCATCTCCCACCGATTCGATCAATCTCGGCATCGGCATGATCCATCAACACTTCATGCTCGTGCCAACCCTCACCGTGGCCGAAAACGTCGCGCTCGGACTGCCATCCTCCCGCGGCGCGCTCACCGACCTCGACCGCGTCTCGAAGCGGATCCTCGAACTGGCAAAAATCTACGGCCTGAAAATTGACCCCGACGCGTATGTCTGGCAACTCTCCGTCGGCCAACAGCAACGCGTGGAAATCATCAAGGCCCTCTATCGCGGCGCGGCCCTGCTCATCCTCGACGAACCGACCGCCGTCCTCACCCCGCAGGAAGTGGACGAGTTATTCGCCATCATGAAACAGATGGTGCGAGACGGCCATGCCCTCATTTTCATTTCGCACAAATTGCACGAAGTCGTCGAGATCAGCAATCGTGTCACCGTGCTGCGCGATGGGCGGAAGATTGGGACGCGTCCCACCTCCGAGATCACCAAGCAGGACCTCGCCAACTGGATGGTCGGCCGCGAGGTGGGTTTCACTCCCGACCGCGGCAAAACGGACCTCGGGGAGGTGCGCCTGCAACTGGATGGAGTCAAATGCGGAAGCGACCGCGGCACGCCCGGTCTGCGCGGCGTCAGCCTGGAGGTCCGCTCGGGCGAGATCCTCGGGATCGCGGGCGTTTCGGGCAACGGTCAACGCGAGTTGGCAGAGACCATCACAGGTCTAAGAAAGATCACGGGTGGACACGTCTACCTGGAAAACAAGGACATTACCAATCTCCCGCCCGGTGAAATCACCGAGCACATGTTGTCCTACATCCCCGAAGAACGGATGCGCGATGGCGTGATCAAGGAGTTTACCGTCGCTGAAAATTTGATCCTGCGCGAGCACCACAAAGCGCCTTATTCGCACAACGGCCTCCTGAATTTGCGCGGCATCGCCAGCCATGCCGACCAGTTGATCAAGGAATTTCGCGTGAAGACGCCCTCGCGCGACACGCTCGCCAAAAACCTTTCTGGCGGTAACATTCAAAAAGTGGTGCTGGCACGCGAACTCTCGCGGCAGCCGCGCGTCATCCTTGCCGCGCAACCCACGCGCGGCCTCGACATCGGCGCGACCGAATACGTCCGTGAGCAATTGCTCGAGCAACGCCGCAAGGGCGCGGCCATCCTGCTCATCTCGGAAGACCTCGACGAGATCCTCGCCCTCTCCGACCGCATCGCCGTCCTTTACGAAGGACAGGTGATGGACATCGTCCCGCGCGAAGATGCCACGCCCGAAAAACTTGGCTTGCTTATGGCAGGCGTGCATCCCGAAGAGAGCGCGTCTGTTGCAAAATAATTGCTTGTAAAAGCGTGGCGTGGAGTGGTATTCCGCGCTAAAGCGATTAGCGGGATGCCATCCCGTTCCACAAAAATTACCCATCGGTTCGGTGGTCGCTGTGATGATGGTTGAGTAGAGCGGCGATTTTCCGCTCGTATCGAAACCAACAGCGGCGTTGGGCAAGCGCCCATCGAAAAGTGCCGCCGCTTTGAACGAAAGGACACCACATGAACCTTTGGCAGGATTACAAACGTCCCACATCCATTGCGGAGGCTGTTCGCGATCTTACGACTGCGTCTGGTCCCGCGCTTCCCATCGCAGGCGGCACCGATCTGCTCCTCGACCTGCGGCAGGGACGCCATTCCCCCGTCCACACGTTAGTTGACCTGACCTTCATCCCGGAGATGTCCGCGCTTGAACTGCGCGGGGACTCGCTCTACATCGGCGCGGCCGTTCCCGTCTCCCGCGTCGCGCGGGACCCGTTGGCGGCCGCGCACGCCCAGGCGTTGACCGAGGCTGCGAATCTGATCGCGGGACCGCAGGTCCGCAACACCGCCACCCTGGGCGGCAACGTGGCCCACGCCCTCCCCGCCGCGGATGGGACGATTGCCCTTACCGCGCTGGATGCCGTAGCAGAAATCGCGGGTCGAGTAGCGGAGCGCACCGAGACCCGCCGCGTGCCATTTACATCCCTCTTCCTCGGCCCGGGCAAATCCGCCGTTGATAAAACCAAAGAAATCATCGTCGGTTTCTACATCCCCATCGAGACCTCCGAGTTCTCCAAGAACTCGGAGATCTCGATGGCATCCTGCTTCAAGCGCATCATGCGCCCGCAGGGAGTGGCGCTTCCCATCTTGAATTGTGCCGTCTGGCTCGCGCGCGAGAATGACGCGATCAAAGATATTCGCATCGCCATTGGCCCTGGCGGTGCGACTCCTTTCCGCGCCGCCGAAGCAGAGTCCACTCTGCGCGGCCAGCCCCTCACCGAAGAGACCTTCTCCCGCGCCCTCGACGCCTTGCTCGCCCAGGCCAAATTCCGCGACAGCGCCCGCCGCGCCAGCGCCGACTACCGCCGTCACATCGCGGGCGGGCTGTTCGGGGATGTGCTGGATACGGCGTGGTCACGGACTTGAATTAGTCCACTGGCTAGTCTATAATGCTGGCAGAGGTGAACCATGACAATTTTCAATGTCCATGAAGCCAAGACCCATTTTTCCAAACTGCTGGAACGCGTTTTGCGCGGAGAGGAAGTGGTAATTGCAAAGGCTGGAAAGCCCGTTGCGCGAATTTTGCCTGTAGTGACAAATGCTCCACAACGCAAACCTGGGATTGACAAAGGCAAGGTTGTTATCCTGCCGAATTTCGATGATCCGTTGGAGGAGTTTGCCGCATGAAATATTTGCTGGATACGCATACTTTCCTTTGGTGGAATATGGATGATTCGCAACTCTCTCCCACTGCAAAGGAAATAATTTCCAATGGCGATAATGAAATCTTCCTGAGCGCCGCCAGCGCGTGGGAAATCGCAATCAAAGCCGCCCGCGGACGTCTCGTCCTTCCCGAAGACCCAACGCATTACGTTTCAAACCGCATCAACTTGCACGGATTTCAGGCGCTGCCGGTGCATATCCATCATGCCGTTCAGGTCTACAAATTGCCTGCGCATCATGCCGATCCATTCGACAGGTTGTTGGTGGCGCAGAGTCAAATCGAAGCCATGCCACTCCTTTCGGTGGATGAAGAGATTCGAAAATACGATGTCCAGGTTGTTTGGTGATTTTTCCCGCCGCGCCAGCGCGGGCTATCGCCGTCACATTGTAGACGGGTTGTTCAAGGATGTACTGGAGACGGCGTGGGAAAAAACTGCTAATCACAGCCACGGAGCAAAATAATGGACACTTCTGAATTCTTGACCCTCATTATCGCTTTATATGGAGCAATACTTTCAAGTGTGGTCTTTTGGCGTGAGAGGCAAAAGGAACTTCGAACCATACGCGTCACATGTGATGTTTCTTTTGGAGTTTCACCCATTGGTGTAACAGGAAGATATCTTAGCATCGGAGCCGTTAATGTTGGACACAGGCCAATTACAATTATCCAGGCAGGGTTGAAACTGAATACAGGAGAGAATGTCATTCAGCCAATGAATGATCCAAATTTCTATCCGATCCCTAAAAAACTTGAAGACAGTGATTCTGTAACAGTGTATATGGATTGGGACGGCATAATAAATACCGCAAAAGAAAAGAAAGTTTATTACACTAAAGCGTTTGCTCAAGATGCTGAGGGAAAAATCTATTCGACTCGATTGCCAGTGATATTAAAAGAATTAGGCGTTGCAAAATAGTTCAAGAGGAAAGTTTATATGACCAACCAAATCACACTTACCGTTAACGGACAATCCCATACCCTGGACGCCATCCCTGGCGAAACCCTCTCTACCCTCCTCCGCGAACGTCTGCGCCTGACAGGGACGAAGATCGGCTGCGAAGAGGCCGAGTGTGGCGCGTGTACCGTCCTTGTGGACGGCGAGCCGATGATGTCGTGCGTCTATCCCGCGGAGCGCGCGGATGGAAAGACCATCGTTACCATTGAGGGATTGGCTACCCCCCTCGCTCCTTCGGAGCACTCCCCCCATATTCAGGGAAAATGGGGGGAGATGGAGGGGGGCATGAAATTACATCCGTTGCAGGAAGCCTTCGTGGAGCATGGCGCCGTGCAATGCGGATTCTGCATCCCTGGGCAGATTATGACCGCGTACGCGTTGCTCAAGCGGAATCCGAACCCCACTAGCGACGAAATCCGCTTCGCTCTCAAAGACACACTCTGCCGATGCGCTGGATACCCGTCCATCGAGAATGCCATCACCGCGGCGGCGCAGGCGCTTCGCACGGGCGAACCCGTTCAGAAGCCGACGCACATCCCCGATTCGGTGTACGATCATAAAACGGTTGGACACTCGCATCTGCGTCCCGAAGCGGTGGAAAAAGTCACAGGCGCGGCTGTCTACACTGACGATCTGAAGTTCGACGGCATGTTGTACGCCAAAGTCAAACGGGCGATGATTCCGCATGGCTTCTTGAAGAAACTGGATATTTCCAAAGCGAAGGCATTGCCAGGCGTTGTGGCGGTTCTGACCGCCGAAGATGTTCCTGCGGAGAAGAATCACGGACTGGTCATCTACGATTGGCCTGTGATGGTGGGGCTGGGGGAACGCGTCCGCTACGCGGGCGACGCGCTCGCCATCGTGGCCGCGGAGACTCAGGAGATCGCGGAAACCGCCATCGGTCTGATCGAAGCGGAGTTCGACCTCCAGCCGGTGATCACGAATCCAGTCATGGCGCGGCAGGAGCGCGTCCCGCAAATCCACGAAAAAGGAAATCTGCTCAAGCACATCAAAGTCCGCAAAGGCGACATGGATAAAGGTTTTGCCGAGGCGGATGTGATTCTGGAACACACCTTCCACACGTCCACCACTGACCATGCCTTCATGGAGCCGGAGTGCAGTATCGCCGTGCCGCTGGCAGATGGCCGCATGGAAATTTATGTCGGCTCACAAATCCCGTACCAGGATCGCGCACAGGTGGCGCGCGTGATGGGCTGGCCTGAGGAGCGCGTGCGCATCGTCGGTCAACTCATGGGCGGCGGCTTCGGCGGCAAGGAAGACGTGATGGGGCAGATTCACGCCGCCATGCTGGCGAACGTGACGCAACGCCCGGTGAAATTGCTCTTTGACCGTCACGAAAGTTTGGTCGTCCACCCGAAGCGTCACGCCACGCAGATCCGCGTCAAGGTGGGCGCGAAGAAAAATGGCCGCATCGTTGCGATGGAGACCGAACTCTACGGCGACACGGGCGCGTACGCCTCGCTCGGCGAAAAGGTGATGACGCGTGCCACCACGCATTCGGCTGGCCCGTACGACATCGAACATATGCGTGCCGACTGCTACGCCATGTACACCAACAACCCGCCCGCGGGCGCGTTCCGCGGCTTCGGCGTGACGCAATCGGCCTTCGCGGTCGAGTCGATGATGGATATGCTGGCCGACAAGGTCGGTGTGGACCGCGTCGAACTGCGCCGCATGAACGCGTTGCACGTCGGCAGCGTCACCAACACGGGGCAGGTCTTGAGCGAATCGGTCGGCTTGACGGAATGTATTGATAAGGCGTCGGGCGCCATGTGTCAGGTGTCAGGTTTGTCGCGAGAGGAACTGTTTAAACCGCACGTGAAACTTGAAACTCCGCACCTGGTACGCTCATGGGGCTTTGCCGCGGCGTACAAAAACACGGGACTCGGCGGCGGCGCGCCCGATTTATCGGGCGCGGACGTCGAACTCTACGCGGATGGCACGTTCCAGGTGCGTAGTTCGGCGGCGGAATTGGGCCAGGGACTCGTCACCGTCATGCGGCTGATCGTGGCCGAGGAGATGTCCGTGCCGCCTGAGCAGGTCAGCGTCCTCGTCATGGACACCGATCTGGCTCCCAACGGTGGCCCGACCACTGCCTCGCGTCAAACCTTCGTGACGGGCAACGCTTCGCGCTACGCCGCGAAAACATTGCGTGATGAGATCGCGGCTTCGATGGCCGAGAAATACGACGTGCGCCCTGAACAGATTCGATTCGAGAATGCGATTGTCCACGTGAATGGACATTCGCTTTCGTATGCCGATGTCTACAGGGAGATGACCGCCCTCGGACGGCAACCCCGCGTCAGGTACGAATATGAAGCGCCGAAGACCAAACCGCTCGGCGAGGGCGGCGACATGCACTTTGCCTTCTCGTTCGCCGCGCAAGCCGCCGAAGTGGAAGTGAACAAACTGACAGGCGAAGTGAAAGTCCTGCGCGTCATCTCCGCTAATGACGTGGGCGCGGCCATCAATCCGCTTGGCCTGCAGGGACAGGTGGAAGGCGGTGTGATGATGGGGCTGGGCAACTGCCTTACCGAGGAGTTTATCGTGGAGAACGGGAACGTGGTCACTGACCAACTTGCGCGGTATCGCGTCCCTGGCATCATGCTGACGCCTGAGATCACTTCGATCATCGTTGAGCATCCCACCGCCGAGGGCCCGTATGGAGCGAAGGGAGTCGGGGAGATTTCCAGCATCCCGACCACACCTGCGATCACGAACGCGATCTACAACGCGGTTGGAGTGAGAATCGATAAACTGCCTGTGGATCAGGAGAAGATCGCGAAAGAGTTGTGGGAGAGAGAGGGAAAGTAAGCGGAAGGCAGAACGCAGAAAGCAGAAAGCGGAAGGCAGAAATGAAGGACTCTCGGATTGGATGACCGAGAGTCCTTTTTCTTATGCCCAGCCCAGCAGTCTCGCGATGCTCGCGGTCAGAAACGTGACGAGGAACGCAGTACCGAGCGTGATGACCACGCTAATCGTCGCCCACTTGTACGACTTGGTTTCCTTGTAGATCGTCACGATCGTGGTCGCGCAGGGGTTGTGCAGCAGGGCAAACAGCATCAGGTTGACGGCGGTCAGCATCGTCCAGCCGTTCTGGTCAATGAGCAGGGTGCGGATGGCGTCGCTCGTGCCGGGTCCGTCTATCATCATGCCCGCGCCCGTGTACATCATCATCATGGTCGGGACGACGATCTCGTTGGCGGGGATGGCGATGATGTACGAAAGCAGGATCACGCCGTCGAGGCCGAGGAGAAGGCCGAAGGGGTTGAGCCAGTTCGCGATGGCCGCGGCCAGGTTCGAGGTCCCGAAAGGAACGTTTGCCAGAATCCAGATGAGCGCGCCCGCGGGGGCGGCCGTCTGCATGGCGCGCCAGAGCACGAAGATGGTGCGGTCAATGATGGAGGTGTAGAGGATGCGGCTGACGTTCGGACGGCGATACGGAGGCAGTTCGAGCGTGAACGCGGACGCTTCGCCTTTGAGGACGGTGCGGGAGAGGATCCACGACATGAGGAAGGTGAACACGACGCCAATCAGCACCACACCAACGACTGCTCCCGCCGCGATGATGGAGGACGTGAATCCGCCATAGCCCGCGGCGACGAAGACCGTTGCCAGCATGATCAGGGTCGGGAAGCGCCCGTTGCAGGGAACAAAGTTATTGGTCAGGATGGCGATCAAGCGTTCGCGCGGCGAGTCGATCACGCGGGTCGCCACCACGCCTGCGGCATTACAGCCGAATCCCATTGCCATGGTGAGCGATTGCTTGCCGTGCGCGCCGGCTTTTTTGAAGAGCCAGTCCATGTTGAAGGCCACGCGCGGCAGGTAGCCGAGGTCTTCGAGGAAGGTGAAAGAAGGGAAGAAGATCATCATCGGCGGGAGCATGACCGAGACGACCCATGCCAGGCCGCGATAGACGCCGTCCCAGAGGAAGCCCGTGATCCACCACGGGACGTTCCACGTCACGAAGAGGGCGCGCGCCCAATCGCCGAACGGGAAGAGGATGTTGGCGATCCATTCTGAGGCCACGTTCGCGCCAGAGACGGTCAGCCAGATGATGATGGCGAGCAGGATCAGCATGATGGGCAGACCCGTGATCGGCGAGGTGACGAGGCGGTCTATCTTTTGGTCGAAGTCGTATTTCTTGTCGGAGGCGGTTTTGACAGCGCGCCGCGCGATGGCCTCCGCTTCGGCGTAGAGGGATTTGACGATTTCATCGCGAAATCCAGAAGAAAGATTGTTGCGGAGGGTTTCCGCTTTTGCGAGTATGTCATTTGGATTCATGGTTACTCCTGAGAACGTACACAGGTATACAGGTACACAGGTATACATGGACCGTGTTTACGTGTGTACCTGTTTACGTGTCTACGTGTGTACTTGCCTACTGCCTTCCTTCCACCGACATCTTCTTGCTGAAACTGACATCCGCGCGTTGCTGGCGGCCAACGATGTCGGTCAGTTCGCCGCTGGACAAAGCCTTTTGCACGCGCGCGTCTCCATCCAGCAGACGGATGGCCAGCCAGCGCGCGTTGGGGATGCCAGGCGCCATTTGTTCGATCATCGGCGCGAGTTCGTTGACGGCTTTCTGGAATTCGGGCGTGCCGTGGACGCGCAATGGTTTGGTGGCGACGAGTCCCTCGATCACTTCGGAGACCGTCGTCAGCAAGGTGGACATGCCCTCGCCCGTCCGCGCGGTGATCGGGATGGCGGGCACGCCCAGGTCACGCGAGAGCGAGCGGGTGTCCACTTCGAGTCCCTTGCGGCGCGCTTCATCCATCAGATTCACGGCGACCACGACATGGTCGGTGATTTCCATGACTTGCATGACGAGGTTCAAGTTGCGTTCCAGCGCGGTCGCGTCGGTGACGACGATGGTGCAATCGGGCTGGCCGAAGAGAATAAAATCGCGCGCTACTTCTTCGTCTTGTGATGCGGAAAGTAACGAGTACGTGCCAGGCAGGTCAACGAGTTTGTATTTCACGCCGTTGAACTGGTAGCCGCCCTCGGCGCGCGTCACGGTCTTGCCAGGCCAGTTGCCCGTGTGTTGCTTGAGTCCCGTCAATGCGTTGAAGAGCGTGGACTTGCCCGTATTTGGGTTGCCAGCCAGCGCGACCACGCGGTCGAAATCGCCTGTCTTGATTCCCATCTGCTCCAGTTGCGCGTACGCGGGGCAGGTGGCGCAGTGTTCGGTGGGGAGGGAGAGTTTAGTGTTGGTCATGGTGTCCTTTCGGAGGAAACACGTACACAGGTAGACACGTACACAGGTATACAGGTGACGTGTGTACTTGTGTACCTGTCTACGTGTTACCTGTCTACCTGTGTACTTCTTTTACCCATATCTGCGCGGCCTGGTCTTTCCTCAGCGCGATGAGCGTGCCGCGCACGCGATAGCCGCGCGGGTCGCCGAAGAAGTTTTGCAGTTCGGGGTAGATGACGGTTCCAGGCGTGAGGCCTAAATCTAAAAATCTTCGCCGCGTAAATCCCTGCACGGCTTCATCGAGCGTCACGATCTCGGCGCGCTGGTCGTGCGCGATCTCGGTCAGCGGTACGGCTTCGCGCTTGAGCAGTTCATGTTCGGGAATCGGCGCGACGGTCACATTCGACGCCACCGCAGGCGCCAGCCGATACTCGTTCTCACCGTCGCTCAGGACGACGCGTTGCGGCGTGCGTTCAAGAATGCGGATGTCTTGTCCCAGGCGGAGTCCTGCCGCCAGGATTTGTTCGTAGGCCAGGGCGGGTTCGTCCTCGAGATGGACGATGCGCGCGGGACGGTCGGCCTGCCACGCCGTCACGGGCGTTCCCTGCTCTTTGGGCAGAGTCCCCTCGCGGGTCGGGATGGGATCGCCGTGCGGATCGCGCGTTGGGTGACCGAGCGCCGCGTCCAGTTCGTCGAGTTGTGCGTCGGTCAGATGATGCTCGCGCTTCTGCGCCTCGGTGTGGATCTGTCCCAGCGGCATACGCGCCTCGTCTGCCAGATAGCGTTCCCACAATCGGTGCGCGCGGACGACATGCAGCGCCCAGCGTTCGCCGTCGGCGGTCAGGTGGAGTTGGTCGCCGCGCGTCTCGAGCAGCCCCTGCGTCTCCATGCTTTCGATGAGGCGCGTCGTTTTGGGGCGCGGCAGGCCGAGGGTCCCGGCAAGAGATTCGGGCGAAGCGTGTCTGCCTTGTTGCTCGCGGTCGAGGAGATGTTTGAGCGCGTCCTCCATCTGCTCGCGTTCCTGCGCGGCGCGGTAGGATTTGAATTGCGCCAGAATTCCTACGCGAGGGAGGAAGAGAATTAGCAAAATAACAGTAAGTGTGATGAGCAAGTAAATTGGATTCATAGCGTTTCCTTTTTATTGTAGACAAGTATACACGTACACACGTATACAGGTCGCAAGCGAAACGTGTTTACTTGTGTACCTGTGTACGTGTCTGCCTGTCTATTCCTGCAAAAATTTTCGTTGTGATGTTCAATCCAAGCACATTCAATTTTGTTCCAACCCGCACCGTCAGGTTGTGATCGAACTCAGAATAACCTGTCACTTTGATTTCAACGCCAGGCACAAGTCCGAGCCTTTCGAGATGGCGGAGCAATTCGGGGTCGGAGGCGTCGACGCGCTGGATTTTCGCGGTCGCGGGCGGACGAAGTGCGGAGAGCGGGGTCGTATGTTCGCTCGGCATCTTCAAATCTTCGGTGGGGATGAGTTCGCCGTGCGGGTCGCGGACGGGGTGTCCCAGCGCGGCGGCGATGCGGGCTTCGAATTCCTCCGAAATGACGTGCTCCAGGCGGCAGGCCTCCTCGTGGACTTCATCCCACGAGTAGCCGAGAGTCTGCACCAGCCACGTTTCCAGCAATCGGTGATGACGGATGACCTCCAGCGCGGCGCGTTTGCCAGCGGGGGTGAGGGTCACGCCTTGGTGTTTCTGGTACGCCACCAGCGCGGGCTTTTTGGCGGCGAGTTTTTGAATCATGCCCGTCACCGAAGCGGGCTTGACCTTCAACTCGCGCGCCAGGTTGTTGGTGCTGGCAGGGGAGCCGTTTTTGGTCAGGTCATAAATCCGCTTGATGTAATCTTGTTCGGATTGGGTGGTGGAATTGTTTTTAGTCATACCTAAATTATTTTATAGTCTTTCCTAAAAAAGTCAAGGGGTTTGATTGTGAGCCTGCCCGAAAAATCGGAATGCAGACTTTAGCCTGCTTTGCCAATGCGGACTTCAGTCCGCATTCCGTGAATTTTCAGATAGGTTCTATCTCAAAAAATAGGCATGTGAGACATCCGAAGTCTCGAAGACTTCGGATGTCTGACGCGGAAATTGAGGCTTGACTTTTGGCTTGAAACTCTGTAAAATCATCTTTGTTAGTACAGTGAATTTACAAAGTTTCAATTGCGTATAAGCGTGAATGTTGAAAATTCATGAAAAAGGCGACACACCAACAGACAAAGCAGCACAACCGCGACCTCGTCCTGCGAACCATCTTCGCCAACGAGTCGATCAGCCGCGCCGAAGTGGCGCGGGTGACTCACCTCACGCGCACAACCGTTTCGGATGTGGTCAGCGGTCTGCTTGCCGAAGGGTTGGTGAAAGAAGTCGGGCGCGGTGAATCACTGGGCGGCAAGTCGCCGATTTTATTGAGCATTGTCGCAGACTCACGCTATTTGATCGGCTTGAATCTCGCACAGGATAAATTTATCGGTGCGATTGTGAATTTGCGGGGGGAGATCAAGGAGATGGTGGAAGCTCCTGTCCACGACGACAACGGCGAGAACGCGCTCAACCTCGTGTACCAGATGATTGACCAGTTGATGAAGAAAAAGATAAAGCCGATTGTCGGGATTGGAGTCGGAACCCCAGGCTTGGTCAACACTCGCGAAGGCGTGGTGGTCAACGCGGTCAATTTGGAATGGCAGGATTTACCCCTCAGCCAGTTGCTCGAAAAGAAATATAAAGTGCCTGTGCGAGTCTTGAACGACAGCCAGGCGGCGGCAATCGGCGAGTTCATCTATGGCGGCGGACATGCTCCCGATGAGAATATGGTCGTG
>DYKX01000035.1:7964-23016 GCA_020722375.1 Anaerolinea thermophila | reverse complement strand
AATAATGGTTTTCAAGATAGGTGTCTTTTTGTTGCAAGGGGACCTCGTTCCAGCTAATTTGGACCTTATTACCGTCCCGCGTAACATTGATAATGGTAGGAGGTGGATATAATGTAGTTATAGGTAATTTTACTTGACAAATTGCGAGGTCGGCAAGATTTCCCTGTAATATGACGGCCGATGAAATTACCCAGCATGCTTTCTTTCCTCCGGGCTCACGAACCAGCAGCCAACTCCCTGTTTGATCCTTTCCAATCGCCTCGCGGACTTTTCCATATCTTAGGCCGTAAGGGGCAACATAGATTGTATCAGGCCCAAACCGGCAATTTACGGCAGGGACGGAAACTACCACTTGAATAATCGCCGTCGGTGTGAATGGCGAAGGAAATGGGAAAGATGAGAGAGTCGGCGTCTCCGTGGGCGGGGGCGGTGTGGTCGGGAGGGCCTGCGCGGTCTGGGTGAAGGACGCGTTCACAGTGGCGAAGGCCGCGGTCATTGCAATGACCGGGTCGAGGGCAGGATCGGGGGTCGCGTCAGAGCCGCCGCAGGCCGAGAGGGTCAGCGCGGCCACCACAAAGGTCAGAAAGATGCGTTTGGTCATTTTTCCTCGTAAAGATTACGGCCAGGGAATTTCGGCAGGTCCAGCATAGCCATGTTTTTCCTGCACGAAGACGCGGCCATGGGATGGCTGCGCACAGCCTGGTTCGTCAATGAATGAGATGGTCTCGTAATTGGCAAACAGCGGATCAAAGATGAGTTGTCCACCTTCACAGCGCCAGACTTCGATTATGTAGATGAACATGTCGGGTTTCTCGTAATCGCCCGGGTTAACGGGAACCCCGAGCCAAACAACAGTGACTTTGTTTCCATCTCGTTTGGCGCTCAACACCGTGGACGGGGAGTAATACGGAGTGATGGGAAGTTTTGCGATATCGGGATAGACGACCGGCAGGGTCTTGAAGTCGCCCTCGATGTCCAGGAATTTAGCATTGACCCAGCAGTTGTTTTTGTCGCCCTTTACCCAGACCCAGTTGCTTCCACCCGTCCAACCGATCAGCGTGACCTTCAAGCCCTGGAGGAATCCATCGAGATAAAGATACTCCGCGCCCGGGCCATAACGACAACTGAGCAAGTTGGTGTTGACGGTGGCCTTCAGGCTTTCCACGACTGGGATTGGCGATGGGGTCGCGGTTTCGGTGGGAAGCGGCGTAAAGGCGGGTGGGACCGGTGTCGATGTGTCGGTTGGCGCGGGCGGGTCGCTCGGTGGAATGGGCGCCGCGGTGTCCGTGGATGAAACGCTGGTGAGTGTGACGGTCGCGGTCGCGGGGGACGCGCAAGACGATAAAGCGATGCTGAACGTTAGCAATAAGGGGAGAAGGATCTTGGACATGCGCCTGATTATACTCACTCACCGAACCAGGCATCCTGCCCAAAACAAAAATCCCTGTTCCTCGCATCACGCGTGACGAAATGGCGGACGTGGAAGAACCCGATCGTCCCCTCCCAATCTGCGGACGGGAATCGCGCGGACACCGTCCCGCCCGCCAAAACAGTATCGATCCGAGCAGGAGATACAAGAGAGGGGAAGGTCTTTTCATCGGGGAAATATTTTACCGCTTTGCAAGCCTTGACAAACGGATAGGTTTGCGTAAAATAAAAACGAACGTTCGTTCATTTCTAAGAAGAAGGAATCATGTCCTCAAAAACGAATGACTCTCTGACAAAAGGCGAGACCACCCGTCTCGCCATCGAAGATGCGGCGATTCAGTTGTTCATGGAGCAGGGTTATCACGCCACATCCATGCGGCAGATCGCCGAGCGTGCAGGGCTGGCGCTGGGAGGTATCTACAATCACTTTGCCAGCAAGGACGAACTCTTCGAATCCATTATCGTGGACAAGCATCCCTATAAACGCATTCTGCCGCTGGTGATGGAAACACCAGGCGATACCGCCGAAGAATTTTTGCGGAACGCGTTCAAAGTCACGGTGACTGAACTCGGCAAGAATCCGATCTATATGAAACTGATGATGATTGAGATGGTGGAATTCAATGGCAGGCACGGCGCGGCGATGTTGAAGGAGATTGCGCCCAAAGTGCTGCCTGCCTTCGAGCAAATGCTGAAACTCCGCAAGGGGTTGCGCATCAACAATCCCGCCATGTTTCTGCGTTCATTTTTTGGGATGATCATCTCGTACTTCCTGACCGAGATGATTACGGCCAACTCGGTGATCAGTAAATTCATGCCGAAAAACGCCGCCGATGTTTACATTGATATATACCTGCACGGCGTACTCAAACCTGTGAAGTAGGTACACAGGTAAACTGATAACTGATAACTGATCACTGATCACTGATCACTGATCACTGATCACTGATCACTGACCACTGATCACTGACCACTCCCCTCGGAGCCACCATGAATAGCCGTCTCTTCTCCATTATCCGCAAGGAATTCATCCAGATCTTCCGCGACACGCGCACCCTGGCGATGATCCTCGTCATCCCGATCATGCAGTTGTTCCTGCTGGGATATTCCGCCACCAGTGACGTGCGCAACATCCCGCTGGCTGTCCTGGACCAGAGTCGCAGTACTGAGTCGCGCGCCTTGCTCGATTCCTATCGCGCCGCGGACTACTTTCGCATCGCGTACGATGTCCAATCGGAGGCGGAGATCGAGCGGCTGATCTCTCGAGGCGACGCGCGTGCCGCGGTCATCATCCCGCCCGATTACGCCCAGCGACTCGCAGATGGCACGGCCCAGGTCGCGTTCATCCTCGACGGTTCCGACCCGACCAGCGCCTCCACCGCCCTCTCCGCCGCGCAACTCATCAGCCAGGCACATGCCATTGGCCTGCTCACCGAAACCTTGGCGAGCACGGGGATGAACTTACGCATCCAACAACCCGTCACAGTCCACACCACCGTCTGGTACAACCCCGATATGATCAGCGCACACTTCATGATTCCCGGGGTGATCGGCATGGTGCTTTTCGCCATCGCCGCCATCCTGACCGCTACCTCTGTTGTGCGTGAGCGCGAGCGCGGTACCATCGAGCAACTCATCGTCACGCCCATCCGTCCATGGGAATTGATCGTCGGCAAGCTCATGCCCTACGTCATTCTCGGATTCTTTAACACCCTCGAGGTGATGGCCGTCGGTCACTGGTGGTTCGGGATGCCCATCCGCGGCGACATTGGACTCATCATCCTGCTATCGCTGGTATTCCTTGTCACAGGGCTTGGCATCGGCCTGTTCGCGTCCACTATTGCCAACACCCAACAGGAAGCCATGCTCACCGTCTGGATGACGCTCCTGCCGAGCATCTTCCTCTCTGGTTTCTTCTTCCCTCTCGAAGCCATGCCCAAAGTTTTGCAGTGGATTTCCTACTTGATGCCTTTGCGTTACTACCTTGTCATCTTGCGAGCCCTCCTGTTGAAGGGCGTCGGACTTGCCATGATCCAGACCGACGTCATCGCGATGACCTTTTTCGCAGTTGCCATCATGACCGCCGCTGCCTTGCGCTTCCACAAACGCCTGGATTAGATCCGTCGCCCTGAACGGAGGGTCGTGTGTTTTGCGAGCCCTGCAATCGAAGGGCAATTTTCAAGGAGACTCACCATGAACCACAAACGTCCGCCGCTTCCTGCCATCGTTGTCATTGCCGTGCTGGTCATCATCGGCGTTTACTTCGTCGCTTCACAAGTTCTCAATCAGGATAACGGTCAGATCGCTGCCTCAGGCACCATCGAAGCGACCCAGGTGAACGTCGCGCCTGAACTCGCGGGCAAGGTGACGGAAGTCCTCGTCGACGAAGGGCAGGCCGTTCGGAAGGGCGACCCGCTTCTTCGTCTGGACCCGAGCCTGCTGACCGCCCAACGCGCGGTCGCGGCCGCCCAGGTCGAATCCGCCCGAAACGCCCTGCGGACGGCGCAAAGCGCACAGTCCCTCGCGAAGGCGCAATACGACGCGGCGGTAATCTCCGCCCGCGCACAACAAGGTTCAGTGCGCCTGTCGGATTGGGTCTATCGCGCTCCTTCGGAATTTGATCAGCCCCTGTGGTATTTTTCGCAGGCTGAACAAATTGCCGCCGCAGAGACTGAAGTGAAAGCCGCCAGCGAGAGTCTGGTCAAGACTCAGAGCGATCTCGATGCTGTCATCAAAGATTTGAAGAACGCCGATTTTATCGAGGCGGAAACCCGTCTGGCCGAGGCGCGGGTTGCCTATCTGGTCGCGAAAGCCGTGTACGACCGCTCGCAGGTCACGGGCGGAACCGTCAGCCCCGATGACATTGAGATGCCGCCGCATTTCTCCACCTATCGGACGAAGATCGAGATCGCGAAAAGCCTCAGCGGTGACAGCGATGTGGTGACGGCCGCCCAGGATTCCCTCGATCTGGCAGAGGCCGAATTGGACGAAGCGCAAAAGGCCTATGATGAAATGCTGGATACCGATGCCGCCGATGCTGTGCTCGAGGCCCGCGCGGCCCTGTCGGTGGCACGCGAACGCTACGAGGTCGCGCTCGATACGTTGACCCGCCTCCAAACGGGCGAGTACGCTCCGCAGGTCAAGATTGCCGCGGCCGCTCTCGAACAGGCCAACGCCGCCGTTGGTCAGGCAGAGGGCGCGGTTCGGCAGGCCGAGGCGAATCTCTCCCTGCTCGATACACAAATCGCCAAACTGACGATTGTCGCTCCGATGGATGGCGTTGTCCTGACTCGCAATGTGGAAATTGGCGCGTTTCTCCAGCCGGGCGCAACCGCCTTTGTTATTGGCGAACTTGGCAACCTGACCATTACCGTTTTCATCCCCGAAGATCGTTACGGACAGATCGCGTTGGGACAACAGGCCACAGTCGCGGTGGATTCGTTCCCCGGTGTCACCTTCACCGCCACTGTCATTCAGATTGCAGACAAGGCCGAGTTCACCCCGCGCAACGTCCAGACGGTGGAGGGGCGCAGTTCCACCGTTTATGCCATCACTCTGTCCATCAGCAATCCCGATGGGCAACTGAAAATTGGCATGCCTGCGGATGTGGTCTTCGAGTAAACGTTGAATGTTAACGTTCAACAGATTTCCATGACCGATTATCTCGTTCAAGCCACCAATCTCAAAAAATCCTTCGGCAATAACCATGCCGTTGACGGCGTGAACCTGAATATTGCCCCAGGCGAAATTTATGGTCTCGTCGGCTCGGATGGCGCGGGGAAGACGACCACCATGCGTTTGTTGGTCGGCGCGTTGTTGCCCGACGCGGGCGAAATCAATGTTTGCGGCTATGATGTGCTCAAGCAGGTGGAACAGGCGCGTTCGCAGATCGGTTATCTCTCGCAGCGTTTCTCGATGTACGAAGACCTGACCGTGCTGGAGAATATCCGTTTCTTCGCCGAAGTGCGCGGACTCAAATCAAACGAGTGGCTCCCGCGTTGTATGGAAATTCTCGACTTCGTTGGCCTGGTCGATTTCAAAGACCGCCGCGCGGGTCAACTTTCGGGTGGCATGAAGCAGAAACTCGGCCTGGCCTCCGCCCTCGTCACCCGTCCGCGCCTGCTGTTGCTCGACGAACCGACCACAGGCGTCGACCCCGTCACGCGGCAGGATTTCTGGCAACTCGTCATCAAACTTGTTTCGCAGCCGGGTACACACGTAGACACGTATACAGGTACACAGGTAGACACGTATACAGGTACACAGGTAGACACGTACACAGGTACACAGGCCGCCACAACCGACCAATCATTACGCAATACGCAATACGCAATACCCGACACGCAACAATTACCAATTACCAATTACCATTCCCCACGTACCCCCTCCGTCAGCGTCCTCATCTCCACCCCCTACATGGACGAAGCCTCGCGTTGTCACCGCGTTGGCTTTATGAAGGCTGGACAAATCATCGCCGAAGACACGCCCTCGAATCTCCGTTCCCGCCTCAACGGACGCGTCCTCCAACTGCGCGGCGACCCCATCAACACCCTGCGTCACGTCGCGCATCAGGATAAGGATGTGGAAGACGTGGCGGCCTTCGGCGACAAACTCCACGTGCGCGTCAAAGAGAACATCGCCAACGACGTAATCGCCCGCCTGCCCAAGGAAATCGCCCAGGCAGGCGCGGCCCTCCACGAACTTCGCCCCATCCCGCCCGTCCTCGAGGATGTTTTCATCGCCCTCTCCGAACGTTGACCCAGTACCGCAACATTCATGTTGCATCCGCACAAGATGAATCTTGCGGTACGCCAATTACCACTCACCAATCTCCAATTACCATGAACCCTGTCATCTCTGTCCAAAACCTCACGCGCAAATTCGGCGATTTCGTCGCGGTGGATCACATTAACTTTGAAGTCGGCGCGGGCGAAGTGGTTGGCTATCTCGGCCCGAACGGTTGCGGCAAGACCACCACCATCCGCATGTTGCTCGGCCTCCTGGAACCTTCCGACGGCAAGGCGACCGTCCTCGGCTTCGACGCGTTCACGCAAAGCGAAGAAGTCCGCACCCACGCGGGATACATGTCTCAGAAATTCGCACTCTATGACGATTTGACCGTGCTGGAAAATTTGACGTTCTACGGCGGCGTCTACGGCATCACGGACAAAACCCGCATCGCGCGGACGTTGGAGCTGGTCGGCCTGACTGGGCACGAGTCCACGCTGACGAAGTCCCTCTCCGCAGGCTGGCGGCAGCGACTCGCGCTCGGCATCGCCCTCGTCCACGAACCGAAACTGCTCTTCCTCGACGAACCCACCTCGGGCGTGGACCCGTCCGCGCGCCGCGCCTTCTGGGACTTGATCTACGAACTCGCCGAAAGCGGCGTGACGATCCTCGTCACCACGCATTACATGGACGAAGCCGAATATTGCGAACGCGTCGGCATCATGCGCGCGGGGAAATTGCTTGCCATGGACACGCCGACGAATTTGAAGAAGTCCATTATTCAGGGCGACGTGTGGGAAGTCTACGCCCATCCCCTCGAAGCGGGACTCGAACACCTGGGACGCGTGGCGGGAGTCCAACGCGTCGGGTTGGCGGGCGATCACTTGCGGACGATCAGCCTCGAGGTCCAGCCCGAAGCGTTGACCGAGGCGTTGACGAGTGCGGGAGTGGACGTCCAAAAAATCGAGCGCGGCGAACCCACGCTGGAGGATGTCTTCCTCTCGCTGGCGAAGGATTAGAATTCAAGAGCGCGGACTTTAGATTAGAATCCAGGAGCGCGGACTTTAGATTAGAATCCAGGAGCGCGGACTTTAGATTAGAATCCAGGAGCGCGGACTTTAGTCCGCTCGGCCAGGCGGACTAAAGTCCGCGCTCCTGATAACGAGGAGGTTTCCATGCGTTCCAAACTACGAATCGTTGCATTGGTTTTGCTGGTCGTTGTCCTGGTTGTTTATCTTTGGCCAGCGCCGCGCGTCGCGTTCGATGAGGTGTATGCAAACGTGGACCCTGCCGTGGCCGCCTCGTTGCAGGAATTCCGCCAGGCGCATCCGCCGAAAATCATCAAAGTGGACGGGGCCTCGTGGGAGTACATTTCCTTCGGACAGGGAGGCCAGACCATTTTGTTCCTGCACGGCATGACGGGCGCGTACGATATCTGGTGGCGCGTGATGGAGGAGTTACAGTCGGAGTATCGCGTCATCTCGGTCACGTATCCCGCGGTGGATTCGCTGGCGGAAATGTCCGCGGGCGCGCTGGCAATTTTGGACGCGGAGGGCGTGGAGGAGGCCAACATCGTTGGCACGTCGCTCGGCGGATATTTCGCGCAATATCTGGTTGCGAATCATCCCGACCGAGTCTCGCGCGCGGTGTTCTCGAACACCTTCCCGCCCAACGATTTGATCAAAGAGAAAAACGGGACGATCGGCGCGCTGATTCCCTTCCTGCCCGAGTGGTTGGTGATTGACGTGTTGCGCGGCAGTTTTGTCGAATCGATCTATCCTGCCTCAGGCAACGACGAATTGACGCTGGCTTTCCTGATGGAACTCAGTTACGGACGCGTATCGCGCGCACAGGTGGCGGGACGGTATCGTTGTGTGGTCGAGAAATTCACCGCGCCGAATCCCGACGCGCTGGGCATTCCCGTGATGATCATCGAAGCGGATAACGATCCGCTGGTGGAAGCCGCCCTGCGCGAGCAGTTGAAGGAGACGTATCCCTCGGCGGTGATTCACACCATGTCGGGAGTGGGACATTTCCCGTATCTGCCTTTGTCATCGGAGTATGCCCAGTTCCTGCGCGAGTTTTTCATTACGAAGTGAAAAGCGGGCGATGCTTTTTGCTTAATACAACCTGAGAGCGGGCTGGCGTGCGCGGGTATAATTTCCGCCGCGGCAGATGAAACTCCGCCGCAGGAGCGATGAATGAAAAAATTGCAAGCATGGTTCGGATTGGGTTTGGCGTTGGTGATTTTTCTGACCGCCTGCGCGCCGACCGCGACCCCCGAACCTCCCACCGCTACAGCCACGCTGATTCCCATCGTTACTGAAACCGCCGTCCCGACGCTGGTTCCGATCAGCCTCAGCGGGCCGAACGCGGGGACGGTCATGTCCTGGGTGGACGGCGGGTCGCTGGTTTACGTCCCAGCGGGGCAGTTCACCATGGGCGGCAACGGGGCCGACAATCCCAGCCACTCGGTCAGTCTCTCTGCTTATTGGATTTCGCGCACCAAGATTACCAACCACATGTACGCGTTGTGTGTGGGCGTTGGCGTTTGCGCGCCGCCCGCCCCCATCCCCGGGGGAGCGGTGTACACCAACCCGACGTACGCCGATCACCCCGTCGTGGGCGTGAACTGGGAACAGGCCAACACCTACTGCAACTGGGCTGGCGGACGCCTCCCGACCGAAGCCGAATGGGAAAAAGCCGCCCGCGGCCCCGGCGGAAATACCTATCCCTGGGGCAACGAGCAGCCCTCCTGTGACCTGTTGAACTACGCGGGTTGCGGCGGCGCCACCACGAGCGTTGTCACCTATCCCGAAAGCGCCAGCCCCTACCTCGCGTTGGACATGGCTGGCAACGCCTTCGAGTGGGTGGCCGATTGGTACGATGCCTCCTACTACGCCACCTCGCCCATTCAGGATCCGCCCGGTGCGGAAAGCGGCGTCTATCGCGTCATCCGCGGCAGCGGCTTCGAGAGCGACGCCACGCAGATCGCCTCGTCCATCCGCCGTCCCGCCGACCCGAATTACACCAGCCGCGACCTGGGCTTCCGCTGTGTCGTCCAGCAACCCATCAACTTCCCGCCGTATTGCCAGGCCAGTCCCTACCTGCCCGGCGAGTTGACCGCGCCCACGCCGTCCAGTCTTTGCGCCGTTCCTGTGGCGCAGCGTCTGGGGCCGTCCTGCAAGGGCAAAGTCCCGTCCAATACGATCATCCTTCCGCTTGGCACCACGTATCGCATCCGCACGGAAGGTTATCAATGCACCGATGTCATTGTGGGTGGTATGTTGCAAGTCACCTGCACGGGTCCCGATGCCACGAGCGGCACGCTGGAAGTTTGCAACTCCTCTTGTGACGACCAACAGCCCGCCACCGTCCCGTTGGGGAACGCGGTCTGCGACCCTGGCTATTCGTATGATCCCGCCACCCGACAGTGCGCCTACACCCCGATCACGCCTCAAAGCGGACCTGAGGGCTGTCCGCCGGGCTACGCGCTTGATCCTGCGGGACAGGTTTGCCGCCCCACCCTCGGCCTCGACAACCAGTGCCCCACCGGCCAATACTTCGACGCGTCATTTGGCGGCTGTGTCCCCGCCAACGGACAGGCCAACTGCAATCTCTACGGCATCAACGACCCGTCACTCGCCAGCGCCTGCTACGTGGGTTGCCCGGCGGGATTCTCGTTCAATGAGGCCTCCCAATGCTGTCAGGCGTCGGCCATCGGCCTGTATCCCGATTGCCAGCCCGGCTTCGCGTATGACCCGTCCACGGGCGCGTGCGCCCCGCGCGTCGAGCAGGCCAGCGCGTCCACAGGATGTACTTTCGTTTCTGTAGACATGCTGCAATGCGCTCCGCTTTATAATTGTGGACAGCATACCACCGAGGTGCAGTGCATCAACAATCAAGCCAATGGTTGTGTCTGGAACGAAAAAGATAGCGTCTGCGAACTGGAGAAGTAGGCGAACAACACACTCAATTTCTTGCGGAGGGAAGAAAATGAAATGGCAATATTCACTGGCGTTCGTTCTCATCCTCGCTGTCTTTCTGACAGGGTGTATCACCGTTTTTGTGCCGGTCAATACGCCCACACCTGCGCCAACAGCCATAATCCTTCCCACGCTTGCGCCTCCCACCGAAAAGCCTGTTCCCACAGCCACCCCAACCCAGCCTGCCCCGATATGCAGCGTGGATCCATTTGCAGGAGCCTGTACCGATCCAAGCGTGGGGACTCTTAACAAGACCTGTAATAAGAAAATCCCCTACACCAGTATAGGGATTTCCGCTGATGCCACCTTCGAAGTGTTGGATATTGCAATGACCTGCACAGACGAGAAAATCTGGAGTGGTGTTCATCAGTTCAGTTGTACCGGCGAGCAGCTTCATTCCTACAAGGTGAAAGTTTGCACGGCCTCCTGTTCGGCGCCTCCGCTTGATGTAACCTCGGGCCGTTGTCCCGCAGGATATGGATATAGTTCAGAGGCGGGCTGTTGTTGGCCTATGACGGATATCGAGCCGGGCTGTGTGATTTACCAGGTGGACATCGGCGCTTGTCCATGAGCGGCGGGGCGCTTGAAAACAAAAAGGCGGCTGGAAATTTTCCAGCCGCCTTCGTATTTCGGAGCGCGGACTTCAGTCCGCAATTTTTAGAACAGGCCGAGTACCTTGCCGGTCTTGAGATCGATGTCAACGTCGTAGAAGACCGGGCGGGTGGGCAGGCCGGGCATCGTGCGCATCTCGCCGAGCAGCGGATACAGGAAGCCAGCGCCGACGGAGGCGCGGATGTCGCGGATCGGCACACGGAATCCGCGCGGCGCGCCCTTGATGGCGGCATCGTGCGTGAACGAAAGGTGCGTTTTGGCCATACACATTGGCAGGTTGCCAAAGCCGAGTTCGGTAAATTGCTCGATCTTGGCTTCTGCTTCGGGGGAGTAGTCCACACCATCGGCGCGATAGATCTCGCGCGCAATGATCTCGATCTTCTCCTTGATGGACAAGTTGAGATCATACAGGAACTGGAATTTGCTCGGCTGTTCGCAAGCCTTGACAACCGCTTC
Source organism: Anaerolinea thermophila (assembly GCA_020722375.1). Taxonomy (GTDB): domain Bacteria; phylum Chloroflexota; class Anaerolineae; order Anaerolineales; family Villigracilaceae; genus Denitrolinea. Next base: position 11,806 of record DYKX01000035.1, on the reverse strand, counting down.
AGCCAAAGCAATGGCGCCCTTGCCGCCTTCCATCCAGTGGCGGGAGACGACCGCGTCCATGGCGCCCGCTTCGAGCGCGGCCTGACGCACCATTTCCACTTCAGCCAGTGTGTCAGTGGCAAAGGAGTTGACCGCTACCACCACGTTCACGCCGAACTTGATGGCATTCTCGATATGCTGGGTCAGATTGGGTAAACCCTTGCGAAGCAGGTCGAGATTCTCGTCGGTGTATTCGGGAGCCAGGGGTTTGCCCGCCACCACCTTCGGACCGCCGCCGTGCATCTTCAGAGCGCGTACTGTGGCGACGATCACCACCACCTGCGGGATCAAACCCGAATAGCGGCACTTGATGTTCATGAACTTTTCCATGCCGCAGTCCGCGCCGAAGCCTGATTCGGTGATAACGTAGTCCACGAGTTTGAGCGCGATCTTGTCGGCGATGATGGAACTGTTGCCGTGCGCGATGTTGGCGAACGGTCCCGCGTGAACGATGGCGGGAGTCCCTTCGAGGGTCTGCATCAGGTTCGGCTTGATGGCGTCCTTCATCAGGACGGTCAGCGCGCCAGCCACACCCAGGTCTTCGGCGGTGATGGCTTCGCCCTTGCGGTTGACAGCCACCACCATGCGGCCCAGCCGGTCGCGCATGTCTTCAAGGCTGGTGGTCAGCGCCAGGATGGCCATGATCTCCGAAGCGACAGTGATATCGTAGCCAGACTTGTGCTCGAAGCCAGCCTCATCCTTGCCCTGTCCGACCGTGATCTCGCGCAACATGCGGTCGTTGATGTCAATGACCCGGCGCCACTGCACGCCGCTGTAGTCAATATCGAGGCGGGCGAAGCGGCTCTTCTCTTCGGGGGTCAGGTCGTTGGGATTGGTCTTCTCGATCCCAAGTTTCTTCAAGCGGCGCAACATGCTCGGCGAGAAACTCCGCTCACCCTTCTTGTTAGGCGGGCACAGCGCATCGAATAATTTGTTGTCGTCGGGAGTGTTGGCTTCGTGCATGATGCGCGTATCCAGCGCAGCGGCGCACAGATTGTGTGCGGCGGTGATGGCATGGATGTCGCCGGTCAGATGGAGGTTGAAATCCTCCATCGGGATAATTTGCGAGTAACCGCCACCGGCCGCGCCGCCCTTGATGCCAAAGGTGGGGCCCTGCGATGGTTGGCGGATGACGGTCATCACCTTCTTGCCGAGGTGAGCGCCCAGCGCCTGTGAAATGCCGACGGTGGTCGTGGTCTTGCCTTCGCCCAAGGGGGTGGGGGTGATGGCGGTCACGTCAATATATTTGCCATCCTTGCGCTTGCCAATGCGGTCGAGAATTTCGAGTTTGATCTTGGCTTTATACGGGCCAAAGAGTTCGAGTTCGTTTTCCTTAATTCCCAATTCCTGTGCAATCTGGAGGATTGGTTTGAGTTTTCCAGCCTGCGCGATCTCGATGTCCGAGGGCACCGGATTGAGCAGTTTCAGTTTCGTCGGGGCGAACGGGAATTTCCTGGCAGCGGTCTTTTTAACCGTAACCTTCTTCCTTACGACCTTCTTGGTTGCGACTTTCTTAGTGGGTTTTTTTGCTGTTGCCATGTTAGGGTCTCCTTGCTTTGGGTTCGAGATGATTTTTACCATGTTAACGAAAAATTTCACAAAACACAATGGATTTCCGTCACTATTTTGTCATTTATGCCCCAAGTTCAGTACCAATGGCCTCTCCTGCCAGTGCGCGGGACAAATTCCCCGCCTCCTCCGCCGAAAAGATGCGCGCCGTCAGCCCGGGGACTTCGCGGATCAGATCGAACATCTGCCCGACTTTGGCGGCCATCCCCCCGGTGACGTCCACGCTGGTCGAGGCGCCAATCCCTGCCCGCATCGCCTCATACGACTGGAGGTGGATTTCGCTTACGAGCCGCGTCCGCGCCGGGAAGTCCTCCCAGACGCCCGCCTCCAGTCCCGCGAGCAGGATGCGGTTCGGGCGGAGTTCACGCGCCAGATGGGCGAACAGATCTTCGGTCGAGAGGATGGTGCCGCCGCGTACCTCATCGAAGATCACATCCCCGTAGATGACGGGGAGCAGTCCCGCTTCCAGCGCGGCGCGAAGCGGAGTCAGATCCCAGCGCGCCACGCGCACCTCGCGCGAGGTCACCGCCGAGACGGGCGCCAGCGCCACCGACGCGATTCCCGCCGCGCGCAATGCCTCCATCACGAAGCGGTTCAACTGCGAAGCCTGAAACCAGACCTCGGCGAAACCTTTCCAATACCCCCCACCCCCCTCCGTCTCCCCCCAAATGCCAAGCATTTGGGGGGAGTGGTGCGAAGCGCCGAGGGGGGGAAAGCCGTCCCGTGTACCAAATTTCTTCGCCGCCGCATGACCGAACGAGCCAGAACCATGTCCCAGAACCAGTTGCCGGTCTGAGGTCAGGGAAGAGGCGATTTCGTCCGCCAGTTTTTTCAATTTGTCGAGGCGTGGTGTGTAGGGCCTGTCCTTGTCGGTGATGAGCGATCCACCCAGTTTGAGGAAAACGAGTTCGGTCATGCACCGACTTTAGCATAGGCGGGTGCAAGCGTCAAGCGTGCGGTATAATTTTTGTATGGACTTGTTCAGCAGAACCAATCTGCTAATTTTTGTTCTTGTGGCTGTTTCTTTCTTTCTGCTCCTTTCAGGCGTGCGCGCCCTGCGGCTGGGAAGCAGAACCATCTACTTCCGCCACCGCCGACAGCGCGTGCTGGCAGGCTGGTGGATGACGGGCGCGTCGCTGTTACTGGCGGTGGTCGCCCTGCTTTTGTACCGCGCCCGCATTCCGATCCTTGCTCCCGAACCGACCGTCACTGCGGTCATCGTCTCTCCTGTAGTTGTCACGCCGAGCCGCACGCCGACCTCCACGCCGCGCCCCGGCCGCACGATGACTGCCACGGCCACCTCCACAGCGACGCCGCATTTGCCCATTTCGCTGGAAATCATGGTGGTCAGTTCGGTCACGCCGCAATCCTCCGCCGTCATCAGCAACATTCGTTTTTCCGAAGCGCTGGATGATAATTATCCGATCGGTAATCGTTTCGAGTTCACCAATCCCATTCTCCGCATGTACGCCAGTTTCGCCTATAGCCACATGACGTATGGCGCTCAATTTACCGTGTTGTGGTTCCGCAATGGCGAACTGGTCTTTTTCGAGAGCGGCCCGTGGAAATCGGGTGGACGCGGCGGCGCGTCTGTCAAATGGGAGCCTGCATTGCAGGAATGGCACCAGGGCGAATATGAAGTGCAATTCTTCGTGGGGACGCAATGGAAGGCGACGGGACGATTCACGCTGAGGGGCAATCCGCCCACACCGACCTTTACGCCCACTTCGTCTCCCACCTGGACCTCCAGCCCGCCTCCGTCCGCGACGCCGAGCGCCACTCCGACACGCTGACGGGCAGTGCTATAATCATCGCATGGACATTCGCTCTGGCATCATTGCGATTGCGGTCATCCTTGGGCTGGGGGCGTTGCTGGTCGCCCGTAACGGACTGCGCACCCTCCAATCTGCCCGCAAGTTGACGTTCTACCGCCTGCGTCAGTCACGCATGTCCGCCGCCTGGTGGATGTTCTTCGGCGCGCTGATCATGGTCGTGCTTGCCATCCTGCTTCCCACCGCAGGGTTGAAAGTCGCCTTCCAAATCTACCCGCCGACGCCCACCATCGCCCCCACGTTGACGCCCTCCATCGTCCCGACGATTACCCTCACTCCCACCATCACGCTGACACCCACCATCACCGACACGCCTCTCGTTTCCGATACGCCGACAGGAACAGCGACCCCGTTTCTCCCGTTGGTCGTGGAGGCGGGATTCATCAGCGTGGTGACGCCCAA
>DYKX01000035.1:0-7864 GCA_020722375.1 Anaerolinea thermophila | reverse complement strand
CTGGCGGATGGCAACCTGGTCAATATTCGGTGCAAATTTACGTTGGGACAGTATTCAAGCGCGCGGGCTTCTTCACCGTGGAAGGGGACGCGCCTCCCACGCCCGCGCCATCCGCAACCCTCAACCCAACTCCAACGAGCGCGCAAACCGCAACACCGTAGAGCGAGAACCCATCTCGCTCTTATTTTGAAAAGGAGATTTCATCAACATGTCCGAAAAGGCCTTTCAGGATTACTACCCCGATTATTTCGCCGTCTGCTATGGATGCGGAAGCCAGAACGAATTTGGTTACCAGATCAAGAGTCATTGGGATGGGGACGAATCGGTCGCGTATTTTCAGCCCAAGCCATACCACACGGCGCTGCCTGGCTACGTTTATGGCGGGTTACTCGCTTCGCTGATTGATTGCCACGGGACGGGGACCGCCGCCGCGGCGGGCTATCGCGCCGAAAACCGCGAGATGGACACCGAACCTCCGCTCCGCTACCTGACCGCGTCCCTGCACGTGGACTATCTCAAGCCCACGCCTCTCGGCCCCACCCTTGAAATTCGCGGCAGGGTGAAAGAGGTGAAAGGGAGGAAGGTCATCATCGAGGAATGGATCACGGTCAATGGAGTTGTCACCGTGAAAGGCGAGGTGGTCGCGGTGCAAGTCCCCGAACAGATGGTGAAGGATTTGTTGAAGTAACGCAAGATTAATCTTGCGCTACAACGCGCGAATTTTAAGCGGCGGAACCATTGCCTTTGCGATTTGTGCGGCGAGATGGGCATTATTGAGTAAAAACGATATGTTCGCTCGCATGGATTTTCCATTCGTCAACTCGTTCACGCGCTGGAGCAGGAACGGCGTCAGTGCCTGTCCGCTGATTTTTTGTTCCTGCGCTTCGCGTGAGGCCTGCTCCTCGATGGGGTCAATTTCCTCGCGGGAGATTTCGTCCGCCTCTGATATTGGCTGGCAGACTAAAACAGCAGAGGACATTCCAATTTCCCAATGGGCGCGGGCAAACTCCGCCACCTCTTGCGGAGAATCGACGCGGGCGCTGGTCTTGAATCCGCTGGAACGCGAGAAGAAGGCGGGGAACTCGTCCGTGCCGTAGCCGAGGACGGGGACGCCCAGCGTCTCGAGCATCTCCAATGTGGACGGCAGATCCAAAATGGATTTCGCGCCCGCGCAGACCACGATCATTTGCGTGGAGGCCAGCGCCTGCAAATCAGTGGAGACATCGAAGCGGCCTTCCTTGTGCACGCCGCCGATGCCGCCCGTCGCGAAGACCTTGATGCCGACTTTGTCGGCCGCGAACATCGTCCCTGCCACGGTTGTCCCGCCGCTGGCCTTTTTGGCGATGGCGGCGGCAAAGTCGCGGCGGCTGATCTTCATGGCGCTGGTCTCGGCAACTTCGACGAGTTCATCATCCGTCAGGCCGACGCGGATCGTGCCGTGCAGGACGGCGATCGTGGCGGGCGTGGCGCCGTCAGCGTGGACGGCGGCCTCCATGTCGCGACCCAGCGCGAGGTTGGTCGGATGCGGGAGTCCGTGAGTCAGGACGGTCGATTCGAGCGCGACGACGGGCTGGTCCAGTCTCAAGGCGCGTTTGACGTCATCCTTAACGATAAAGGAAGGGGGGAGAGAGTTCATTAGATCACCAGTTGTTCGTAGAGTTTTTCGAGCGTGAGTTGGGGGTAGACGGTGCCAGAGTGGCGCAGGGTGAGCGAGGCCGCGGAAACGCCGAGCCGCACTGCGTCGTCAATTTCCATTTCGTTGACGAGGCCAAATAGGACGGCCGCGGTGAGCGCGTCGCCCGCGCCGGTGGGGTCGAGGATGGGCGTCTGGATGGCGGGGATGTGCCCGCTCGTCTCGGCTGTGGCGTAGACCACGCCGAATTCCGCGAGCGTGACAAGCGCGATGTCCACGCCTTTGGATAGCAGGGCGCGGGCATCTTCCAGCGCGGCGTGCGGATCGGACGACTCGAAGGCCTGACCTGTGAGGGCGACGGCTTCCGCGACGTTGCAGGTGACGAGATGCAGTTTGCCGAGATGCGGCTTTAATCGCTCCGCCAGGACCGAGGAGGCGGGATCAGCGCAAAGGGGGACCTTCGCCTTTCGGGCGAGCGCCACCGCGGCTTTGAGCGTGGCTTCGGGCAGGTTGCCATCCACGAAGACGAGGCTGGCTTCCTCGAAAAGACTGGCATTTTGCTGGAGAACTTCAGGCGTGAGTTCGGACATGACGCGCATATCGTCCACGGCGAAGCGCAGACGGGTGCGCGGGTCGAACACGCCCATGTAGAAGCCGGTGGGGTATAGGTCGGTGCGGAGCACGGCGGACACGTCCACGCCTGCGGAGGCGGTGTATTCGAGCAACTCGTCCCCAGACCGATCCTTTCCCACCACGCTGACGAGTTTTACGGGCTGCCCCAGCCGCGCCAAATTTTCGGCCACGTTCCGCGCCACGCCGCCGTAGGAGGCGCGTATCCGCGCCGGGTTGGACGTGCCAGGCTGGAGGTCAGAATCCAGGCGGCCGACGATGTCGAGGGAGGAGGAGCCGAGGAGGAGGGGGGAGGACATTATGTCTCTGGTTTGGCTACTGCAATAACAATACCGAGAATTTGGTAATCCTGATCAACCTTTATTGGATCATAAGATTGGCTGGTGTCAGTGGTTTCGGAAATCAATAGTTTTTCTGGTTCTCGGTAGCGCTTGACCATGTGGGAGAAATCGCCGGAGGGAGTTGGGCGTGAGGCTACCACAATATTGTTGTTTTGAGGGCTGTTGTGAATATGAAAAAGGATGTAGTCGCCTTCACAGATTGGTGTCGGATGACATGCGTTCATGCTGTGGCCTTCGACCAGGGCCCAGCCATATTTCTCCAAAGGGGAAAGCGTAATCCTGCGATCTCTACTGGAAGTACCGTCAAGAGAATATAAATTCACTTTTTTACCGTCTATTTCCAGTTTGGATGCAAATACGATATGTTCTTTAATAAGTTCGGCCCACATTTTACCTTCCGGGCCAGCCAGGATGGAATGGTATTTGGGCAGCCAGGGGAGATGTAAAAATGTATCTGTAGTTGAGGAGGGAGGGGCAGTGGTTTGATTCTTCATTTGAATGGGCGTGTCGGGCATATGCAGGGGACCAGTGCCCATTTTCAGCGCGGCATTTTTGTGGCGTTGAAGTTGCTCGATCGTGTTGTTCCACTGATTGGCCTCATCATAACGACCTTTATCCAGCAATTCCTGATGGATAAGTTCTACGCACTCAATGGCTTGTTCAATTTCTCTGCGATATAGATACCCTCTCCTTTGCTCGGCATAGATGGCTCCCAGGTACCAATGAGCATAAACTGAAGCGATGTTTTCACCGCAAAGTCGGAATCCATCGGCTGCCCATCGTGCGGTGTTGATAGCCTGTTCTGTTTTTTGCAGCCACAGATGGCAATATGAACGAAGCAGGTAGTAATAGGGCTGATCTGTTTCGCACTGTGTTTCAAGACAAAGATCAATTCTAAATTTAATCTCTTCCAGCAGGTTGGCGATGACATTGTTGCTATTGGCGGCCAGGATGCGGTCTCTTAATTCCGAGAGGTGGCTGTTGAAAGGGGTTTTTGAAAGAATTTGAGCGAAGGTGTTCATTGGCGTTTGTCCCGCGTGGCGTTGCTGAATCATTTTAACATTTCCTTGATTTTACCAAGGGTTTCCAAAGTCTCATTGGCTAAATATGCGCGCATTAGCGGCTCGTCCAGACTTTCGTCCAGAATTCTGGAGAAGGTGAGCAAAAGAGGTTCGGCATAGTTTTTGTTCTTTGTCTTAAGAAATCCCTCTGCAATCTTGATTACCAGGTCGTGCTGTGCCTTTGCGCGCGCTTCTTCTTGCTCGCGAATTCCAAGCGCTTTTGACTCGCCTTCCTTGATGGTAATGTGACTTTGCTTTTCAGCTTTCCAAAGCTCTTTTAAGGCTGTTTCCACTTCTAGCGGTAGAACAATTTTTGAAATCTGAAAATCAGTCACAAAGACGCCGAACTTTTGTGTGTTTTCATTGAGCTGTCTGAAAACATCCTGAACGGCTTCGGATGATAGGATTTGACCACCGTGCCTGTCGGCAATGAACAAATCGTCAAGCATCCTGGCGCCGATGTAATTTGGCAAAATGCCAGTTACCTGTCCCCATGCCGCGTCGATCCAGGTAAACTCTGTGGGCTCTCCGCTTTTTCTGTCTGGGAGCCATCGGATAGAATGTCGTTCAATGGCTTTTTTCACGTCGTCCGGATCGTAGGGATATACTAAATTTGAGTGGGGATTTTTCTTTTTGGGATCGCCAATTCGGCATTCGATCTTGATTTCAAAATGGACTTTAATGCCATCCTTGGTCCATACATCAATAGCGCCTTCCTTTACTTTTGGACGCAGATCCACCACGTATTTGATTCTTTCGTACCATTCGAGAAAAGGAGAACCGCTGCCGGGTCCAACCACCCTCGAAAAGCGATTTCCACGCTCCAGATACAGCGCGCATCCGTCAAAGACAATGAGAATTAGGGGGCCTCCCAAAAAACGCGATGACCATGCTTGCCATTGGTCGGATTTCACAATTGTTCCCTCCTTGGCTAAAATGTAATCAAAGCGAAAAAGCAAATTGAGAGGCGGTGGCATCTTGGGCATGCCATTTAGACGATATTGGATCAATTTTGAAATGCTTACGTTCTCTGGCGGTGAATAAAACTCTTTTACAAATTGAACGCCAAATTTTAATGCTCGAGAATAAGCAAGCGAGAAGGCGGCTGTTGCTGTTATCAGAATCGCTGTAAAGAGGGCTATCGCCAGTATTATATTCAACACGGTTGTCTTGAAATGTGAGGCTACGAATACTGTCAGGAAGGTTGACGCGATAATTACACCCGCGAAGAACAACAGACTAGAATGCACAGAATGAGTCCCCGATTCGCGATAAGCCTGATCGCGCGTGTAAAGCGTTTGCCATTCCTTGGATTTGTCTGAGTAGTGAAATGTCACCGGCTATTCCTTTGGGAAGAAAGTTTCCTGCCAATCCTTAAATTCTTTGCGCAATTCTGCCATTGCTTTTTTGTACGCCTCGTTTGCAATATCGTCTTCTGCAGTTTGTGCATTGGCGTAATTTTGGAAAGCGCTGAGAAATCGTAGCGCAATCACATGGCGTGGAAGGTTTTGGTCAAGTTCTTGTGCCTTTTTCAAGCTGTCAACAACTGTGTTGAGCAATAAAGATTCCGCAAAAACGCGTGCTTCTTGTTCCAGTGAAAGTGCTTTAGTGCGGGCTTTGGTAAGTTTTTCTGTCCGTTGCCGCTCCCATTCTGCCACCCAGGACTCGACCTGCTGCCTGGTGATTGGGTCCACATCTTCCGGTTTCTCGCTATTGGATGGGGCGGAAAATTGAAAGTTCACTACGCGGGCGGCAAACAGTAATATTCCAGATGCCCGAAGCGGCAGTTCGCAATCTGCTTTGAGGGTCTTTGAAATTTCATCCAGTGCATTGGCAAATTTGTGATCGTTAGCGGGACGCCACATTTCATCCAGTTTTTTTTGCGAGATGACCTTTCGCGTTTGCTCCTCCACTAAATTCATTACCCATTGATCCCAGTAGACGAGGGGGGACTCTTCGGTCGCGCGGGTACTGGTGGTCCCCAGCGTGACCTGAACGCGTTGATGAGAGAATGGAAAACTTCCTGTACGATATGTTAGTCTTCTTGCGCCGCTTAGTTTGTTGTTTTGTTTCAATAAATCGAGGTAGAGATCACGAGACCAATCTTCGTTGTCAATTCGAAAAGCGGTAAAGTAACGCGCCCAAAAGTGAACTCCATCTTTGCTAACCACTTCTATTAAGTCGGTCCGAAGTTGATTGCGCAGGTCGAAAATTTGTTCAGGGCGCTCCAGTCTGCCTGTAAAGCAAACGCCGGGGTTTTCGACGCGTTTGAATTGGGTTCCTCCTGTAATCGTCGCGACTTGATGGGAACGCGTCCAGATAAGCCCCGGCCTTTCCATGAGTTTGCCGAAAAATGGAATGGGAAATTCGGAAAATTCCCAGGTTATATCGCCCGAAATGCGCGGCTCGATCTTTTTCCATGTGTTGTCATCTGCAATAAACATGGGAGATTGAGTTCCCCATGTATATGATAAAAAAACATGTTTTCGTTTTCGTTTTTCAATTTTATCTTCGGGATTGGAGACCGGCACAACCACCAGCGCTATATCTTGCAAGATTGCATAATATGCCACCAAAAACGGGATGGATAAAAATAAAATCCCCATCCAACTATGGATGAGCCAGCCAATGCCAATAGAAAGCCAGAACAGGAATGTGGATTTTTTCCAACGGTCTTCTCCATGTTCACTGCCCAAACGATGGGCGAAATAGAGAAATAAATCGAAGGTGAGAAACAATCGCCAGAATGAAATCCATCGGAGGGATTTACTCCATCCGTCAATCGTGGCAAACGGCAGGCCTAGCATCCCCGATACAAAGAAAAATAATTCAGGCACAAACCAGGCGAAGATGCCCCCAAATACCATGAAATAGGCCTTGAGGGTATCGGAAAGCAGATCGCGACTTTTGTTTTCCCGAATGGCTTTTTCAAGACCGCTGAAAAGAAGATAAAGTGGATAGGCAAGAAGAAGGATTAATCCGGCCCAAAGAAAGCCAACATCAAGCGCGTGATTGGCCAGATCGAACATGTTATCGAGAAACACAATCACGTCCATTCAGCGATACTCTCCGCCACCGACAAAACCGAATTTGTCTTTACGTAACCCGTGCAAGTAGTATATACTGCCAAAAACTTCTTTGTCAAGTAACGAATGCCACAAGTTTCCTCCCAATTTCGTGTAGAGTTTCACTCCCACACCATCGCCTCGAAGGATTCCCTCCTCCGTCCCGCGGACCTGGTCGCGGCGGCGCGGCGGAAGGGGATCGACCGCGTCGTTGTCACGGATCACAACTCGATTGTGGGGGCGCTGGAGGCGAAACGGCTCGATCCCGAGCGGATCATCGTCGGGGAGGAGATTATGACGACGCGCGGGGAGATTCTGGCTGCGTATGTGTCGGAGGAGGTCCCCGCGGGGCTTTCACCACAGGAGACGATCCGTCGGTTGCGGGAGCAGGGGGCATTCATCAGTGTGTCGCATCCGTTCGACAGATTTCGGAAGGGGGGCTGGGAACTGTCCGATTTGGAGGCGATTGTCCCATTGGTGGATGCGATCGAGACGTTCAATTCGCGGTGCATGTCTCCGCGCTTCAATGCCGAGGCGGAGGAGTTTGCCCGTCGAAACGGTATTCCGCACACGGTCGGGTCGGACGCGCATGCGGCGTTCGAGTTGGGCAGGTCGCTCCTCGTGGTGGATCCGTTTCACGGTCCGGAGGAGTTGCGGACGGTCATCCAGCGTGGAGTCCCGCGGGTGAGGTGGTCACCGCCGTGGGTCCATCTTGTCTCACGTTTTGCGACGATTCGGAAGAAAATAAAATTTGGGCTTGACATGTCCAATTGGAAGTGATAAATTAGCGCAATGTGCCCGCGTTCGCCCGTTGCAAGCGAAACGGACGACCGGGCGAATTCTGTTTCTGTTAGGAGAAAGTAGCATGTCTGAACGTTTTGTTGGCACCGTCAAGTGGTTCAATGCCACGAAGGGCTACGGCTTCATCGGCCGCGAGAATGGCGAGGATGTTTTCGTCCATTTCAGCGCGTTGCAGATGGAGGGTTACAAGAAACTGGAGGCTGAGCAAAAGGTGGAGTTCTCCGTCGAAGAAGGACCGAAGGGCCTTCAGGCGGCGAATGTTGTCCTGCTTTCGTAAGACTGCAAGATAAGTTTTACGACCAACAGGGTTGCAGAAATGCAACCCTGTTTTAT
>DYKX01000034.1 GCA_020722375.1 Anaerolinea thermophila | reverse complement strand
GAGATACGGGGCGCTTTTTTTCATATGGAAAGTTTTGCCTTGGAGAAAACTGATTACTGATGACTGTTCACTGATCACTGATGACTGTTCACTGATCACTGATGACTGATCACTGTTCGATGGCCGCGAGCAAATCTTCGTACGAATCCATCCATGCAATGGTGTAGAGGAAATCGGCCAGCGAGGCGCTTTGGGCGCGCAGGGCGCGGACGGCCGGGCCGACCGGGTCTTCGCCTGCGGGGCCGCCAGGGATATCCGCGTACGCGCCGTAGAAGGCGAAGTACGCCTGATTGAGTTTGCGGATGGCGTAGCCGTTGTCCCAAAAGAATTGGCGGCGCGCTTCCATGTAGGCCTCGGCCTCCTCGATTTTTCCTGCCGCGAGCAATTCGTCCGCGCGGACGCGGGTGGTGTGCATCTCAGCGCGGAAGTCGAAGGGCGGCGGGTCGTTGCTCCCCTCTTTCTCTCCCCCCATTTTCAGAGAAAATGGGGGGAGACGGAGGGGGGTCCACGCGACCAGCCCGAGGTCCAGGGGCGAGGCGGAGTATGTCGGATAGTAGCGCGCCAGCAGGATGGGGGCGATTTCGTTTTCCACGATGGACGCGGTGGTCTCGTTCATGGTTTGCAATTCGGGGCTGGTTCCGTAGTTCACCCCCAGTGGGCGAAGGGTGAGGAAATTATGCGTCCACTCATGGATAACGGTGCCGACCTGCCATGTAAAATCATAGGTGCGCATGACCATGCTGGGGTAGGAGCCGATTCCGCCAACAGGAACGACGAGGGTGGAAACGTCCAGCGCTTTCGCGACACCGTCTTCGATCTCGATCTGTTTTTCGAGGGGAGTGTTGGGCTGCAAAGAGATGGAACTGATGCGTTCGATTCGGTCGCGCCGCGAGACGATGAGGTTCATCGGCAGGGGCGTGACGTGGTAGAGAACGGGAGGGGTGGGCTGTCCGCCGAGGGTGAGACCGAGTTCGGACAGAATCTGCGCCACCTGGATCTCCAACACAGATTCAGCCAGCGGGGTGATCTGGTTCTGGCGCGCGTTCAATCGGTCCAGTTCGGCGCGGATGTGCGCGGACGCTTTTCCCTTATCCTTTATGTTTGGGTCGGTGTAGACGAGTTGGAGCGCGGCTTCGGCGCGCATGATGGATTCGGTGAGGCGCACTGATTCCATCACGACAGAAATCTGGTCCTCGCGTTGGACGTAGTCGGGCAGGCCGAGCGCGCTCTGCTCGATCTTGAGCCAGAACGCGTCGGCTGTCCACATGTCGAAGTTGAATTCGTGCGGGCGCGTGAAGGCGCGCGCACGGTCGTAGTTGCTTTCTGCGTGAGGGGAGGAGGCTGGGATGAAAAAACCGACCAGGAACAGGAGAATTAAATATCCTGTGATCAGTTCAAGCCGCTTAAACATGGCGGGGATTATACCCCGGTGGATTAAAACAAAGAGACGGCCTCAACCGTCTCTGTTACCGCATTCGCGGTATGCCCTCCGAGGCAGGGATTACTTTTTACTTCGCAGGTATTCGTCAATGGCCCAGGCGGCCTTGCGTCCGCCAACCATGGCGGTGACGACGAGGTCGGGCCCGGTGACACAGTCACCGCCCGAGAACACGCCCTCGCGTGACGTTACGCCGGTCTTCTTGTCCTTGACGGCGATCAGACCCCAGTCCTTTACTTCCAGGCCGGGCGTGGTCTTGCCGAGGATTGGGTCGGGCCAGTAGCCGAGAGCAAGGATGGCGGTATCGCAGGCAATGCTGAAGTTCGAGCCTTCCACCGGGACGGGTTTGCGGCGTCCCTTCGCGTCGGGTTCGCCCAGTTTCATTTCGAGACATTCCACCGCAGCCAGGTGACCATCTTCGCCCGCGATGAATTTGACAGGCTGGGTCAGGAAGCGGTATTTGGCGCCCTCTTCGCGGGCCATCTTGCGGTCTTTCTTGCCGCCGGGCATTTCCTTTTCCGTTCGGCGGTAGAGGCAGGTCACTTCCTCGGCGCCGAGGCGCAGGGCGGTTCGCAGACAATCGGAGGCCGTGTCGCCGCCCCCGATGACAACGACGCGCTTGCCCATTTCGAGCGGTTTCTGCTTGTTGGGGGGGAGTTGAGCATGTTTCACATTGCTGCGGATCAGGAAGTCGGTCGCTTCGAACACACCGGGCAAGTCGGTGCCGGGTGTGTCCTCCATCTTGGCATCAATCTCCGAACCGACGCCAATGAAGACGGCATCGAATCCTTCTTCGAACAGATCGTCAATGGACTTGTCTTTTCCAATATAGGTATTCGGGACGAATTTCACTCCCGCGCGTTCGAACTCCTCCCATTTTTCCTGCCAGACGCTCTTGGAGAGTTTGAAGTTGGGAATGCCGTAGACGAGCAATCCGCCCGGCGCAGGTTTGGACTCGAAGATGGTCACCTCGTGTCCGCGCTGGACGAGTTGGTCGGCGCAGCCCAGACCCGCCGGTCCCGCGCCGATGATCGCCACTTTCTTGCCTGTTGGCGTGCCAACGGGGAGCAAATGTCCCTCGTGGCGGCGTTTGTAATCCACCGCAAAGACTTCCAACTCTCCGCACAGGACGGGCGTGTGGTGTTTGTTCAATACGCACGATCCCTGGCACAGCGATTCGTGCGGGCAGACGCGTCCGCAGATTTCGGGCAGGGAACTGGTCTGGTGGTACAGGTTGGCGGCCTCGGCAAACCGTCCCTGCTCGATCAGCCACATGGCCGAAGGGATGTCGTTATGCGTGGGACAGGCCACCATGCACGGCGCAGGGTCGGGGCAGTGGATGCAACGTGCCGCCTCCACCATGGCGCGCTCGGCGTCGAACTCGATGACAACGTCCTCGAAATCACAGGTGCGTTCCTCGGCTGGACGCAGGTCGAGGTCGAAGAAAGGTTTATTGGCGCGGGCTTTTCGATCAATATCTAAAAATTCGCTGGGGACGGCCTGCATGGGTTTCCTCTTTTAATTACATGAATTAAGGGAGATGATACCGAATCTAATTGGATGGATAAAGGCGAAAATGTCACCAAACATGACGACAATCGTCACGCTTTCATTGTGTGGAAAATGTGACGGAGGCGTATGATTTTTGTATAAAAACCATGTCACATCTTGTCTATGGACACGAAGCGGGTAGAATAGGCTCGTCGGAGGACAAACGTATGATGCAATTTCTGAAAAACAACAAGAAATGGACCATTCCCCTTGGCATTCTAATCGTACTGGCAATCGTTTTCTTTGCTATACGCGGGAGAGCAAATTCACAGGTGCAGTTCCAGACCACCAAAGTGGAAAAAGGCGAACTGATTGCCACCGTGGGCGCAACGGGAACCGTGCGCGCCCGTCAAAGTGCGACTCTCATCTGGCAGACCAGCGGAACCGTCGAAAAGGTCAACGTCTCGGTTGGGGACCCGGTAGCGGCGGAGGCCGTCCTGGCCTCTCTCTCGCCGACGTCGGTTTCGCAGAACATCATCCTCGCCGAAGCAGACCTGCTCAACGCGCAAAAAGCGCTGGAAGACCTGCTCGAATCGGATACCGCCCGCGCCCAGGCCTTCATTACCATGCGCACCGCCCAGGATGCCTATGATAAGGCATTGGACTATTATGACTCGCTGTTTGAGCCATACGAGTACGACAGGATTGTTTACAAGAATATTGTTACGCCTTTTGGCGTTCGGCGGATTCCCAATCTCAAAACTGTGAAGGTGGATCAGGCGGATGAAGAAACCATCGCCGATGCTGATGCCGAATTGATGCTCAAGAAGGCCCAGCTGGACGATGCCCAGCGTGCCTATGACCGCATCAAGGATGGACCCAACCCCGCCGATGTGGCCGCCGCGCAGGCGCGCGTCAACGCCGCGCAGGCTGCCCTCGATATGGCGCGCCTGATCGCTCCCTTCGCGGGGACGGTCACCGACGCGCGTCCGCTGGCCGGCGATCAGGTGACGGCTGGCGCTCTCGGCTTCCGCGTGGATGACCTGTCCAGCCTGCTCGTGGACGTGGAAATTTCCGAAGTGGATATCAACAGCATCGAGGTGGGGCAGCCCGTCACATTGACGTTCGACGCGATCCTCGGCAGCGAGTATCACGGCGAGGTGATTCAAGTCTCGCAGGCGGGTAGTGTGATACAGGGCGTGGTCAACTTTACCGTCACGGTGGAGATTACCGACGCGGATGAGCAGGTGAAACCCGGCATGACCGCCGCGGTCAACATCACGGTGAAGGAACTCAAGGACGAGGTCCTCATCCCGAACCGCGCCGTCCGCATGGTGGATAGTAAACGGGTAGTATATGTCCTTCGAGACGGTATCCCGACCATGGTCAAGGTGCGACTCGGCTCTTCGTCCGATACGATGAGCGTCCTTGTGGATGGAGATGTCCAGGTCGGGGACCTGCTCATCCTGAATCCGCCCGCCACCTTCGAGACAAGCGGCGGCCCGCCGTTCATGCGGTAATGCGAAATAAGGCTGTACCGCAAAATTTATTTTGCGAAAGGTGGAGCAACATGAATGTTGCGGTACTGATGACAGAGGCATAATGAATCAAGATTGGGTGGTCGTTGCGAACGACCTCGTAAAAACCTACAAGATGGGCGAGATGGAAGTGAACGCCCTGCGCGGCGCGTCGGTGAAGATCGCGCGCGGCGAGGTGGTCTCCATCATGGGGCCATCGGGATCGGGCAAATCCACGATGATGAATATCCTCGGCTGTCTCGACCGACCGACTTCGGGCGAATACACGCTGGACGGGGAGGTGGTCGCGAACATGACCGACGACCAACTGGCGAGCGTCCGCAATCGCAAGGTCGGTTTCGTCTTCCAGAGTTTCAACCTGCTCTCGCGCCAGACCGCGCTCTTCAATGTGGAATTGCCTCTGCGTTACGCGGGTCAGGTGGAAAATCGCCGACAACGCGCGGCGGACGCATTGAAAGCAGTCGGGCTGGAAGATCGCATGACGCATCGTCCCACCGAACTTTCGGGCGGACAGCAGCAACGCGTCGCCATTGCGCGCGCCATCGTCAACGAGCCTGCCATCATCATGGCCGACGAGCCGACGGGCAACCTCGATAGCAAGGTCGGTAAAGAGATCATGAACCTCCTGCTGGATTTGAACAAACAGCGCGGCACCACACTCATCATCGTCACGCACGACCCGACAATTGCCGCCCAGACCCAGCGCGTCATCCGTCTGCGCGACGGCGTGGTGGAGGAAGATGGCCTGTCGAAGGGAGCGTCGCAATGAACCTTTCACAGGCAATTCTCGAGGCGCTCGAAAGCCTCAGTTCCAACAAGATGCGCTCCGGTCTCACCGTGCTGGGCATCGTCATCGGCGTGGCGGCGGTCATTGCCATGCTGGCGGTCGGCACAGGCGCGCAGGATAGCATCACAGGTTCCATCAGCGGCATCGGCACGAACCTGCTGTTCGTCTTTCGCGGCGGCGGCATGATGGGTGGCGGACAGGAAGTCCGTAACCCCAAGCCGTTGACGTTGCAGGACGCGGCGGCCATCGCGGACCCGTTCGCGGCTCCCTCCGTGGAGTTGGTCGCGCCCGTCTTGCAGGACAGCCTGCTCGTCAGCGCGGCAGGACAGACCACCACCACCAATGTCTCGGGCGTCACTCCCGATTATTTCCCGCTTCGTAACTACACGCTGACCGAAGGGGAGACGATCACCGAGGAGAACCTGCTCGGACGCGCCTCCGTGGCCGTGATCGGTCCCGACACTGCCGATACGTTGTTCGGACGCCGTGACGGACTCGTCGGCGAACAGATCACCATCGAGGGACAGCCCTTCCGCATCATCGGGGTGCTGGCGGCCAAGGGCGGCGGCATGTTCGGTTCACAGGACAATCAGGTTCTGATTCCCTACAGCACCGCGCAGACGCGTCTCATTCAGCGCCGCACACGCGATCAGGTGGATGTGTTGCTGGTGCAGGTAGTGGACTCTGAATCCGTGCCGAGCGCGGTGGAGGAAGTTTCGGCCATCCTGCGGACTCGTCACCGCACCGAAGTAGGCGCGGACGATTTCACCGTCTTCAGCCAGCAGGATTTCCTCCAGACTGCCGCAACCATCACCAGTGTGCTGACGATCTTCCTGGGCGGCATCGCGGCCATTTCCCTGCTGGTGGGCGGCATCGGCATCATGAACATCATGCTGGTCTCCGTCACCGAGCGGACGAAGGAGATCGGCCTGCGGAAGGCCCTCGGCGCGCGCAAACGCGATATCCTGATCCAATTCCTGACCGAGTCCTCGCTGTTGAGTCTCTTCGGCGGAATCATCGGAATCCTCTTCGGCTGGTTGATCGCCTTCATTGTGGAGAAAGTCTCCATCGCCTCGGGCACGCCCTTCTATCCCCGCATTGGCATCGACGCGATCCTGCTCGCCACCATCTTCTCCGCGGCGGTCGGCCTGTTCTTCGGAATCTATCCCGCGAACCGAGCGGCGAATTTGGAGCCGGTGGAGGCGCTGAGGTACGAGTAATTGGTAAGTGGTGATTGGTAATTGAACTGGCGCAGAGACCTTCGGGGGAGTCGCCTGCGCCAGTTTTTGTATGCGAGGGCCTGGCCCTCCTCCTTCCTTTTTGAGAAAACCATGGAATGAGGTCAATTTACCACTCACCTTTATAATTTCCACCATGCCCCCATTTCGCATCCTCATCACCGATGGCCTCGACGCCTCCGCCCAGGCCGTTTTGGATTCCTGCACCGTGGACGAACTCGCCCGAATCATCGCCGACTACGACGCGCTCATCGTCTGTGAGCAGACGAAAGTGACCGCGTCCCTGCTCGAAGCCGCGACCCGCTTGAAGGTGGTCGGACGCGCCGGCGTGGGCGGCGGTTTCGATTTTCGTTCCCAAACCGTCTAGTTGGCTTGTCGTCTTGTTCAAGTAATCAAAGCGCCGCACCCCAACAACAAGGACCCACTAATGAGTCTAATACAGCCAAGGTTTTTGATATGACCGAATTTCCCGACATTCTCATTCGAGTCCTTCGACAGGCCGAGCGCGTCGCCGCGTTGACGGGGGCGGGCGTCTCGCAGGAATCGGGACTCCGCACCTTCCGCGACGCGCAGACCGGCTTGTGGCAGCAATACAAGCCCGAGGATTTGGCCTCGCCCGAGGCGTTCACGCGTGACCCGAAACTGGTCTGGGATTGGTACGCGATGCGCCGCGAGAAAGTGCGCGAAGTCCAGCCGAATGCGGGTCACTACGCGCTGGCGGAGATGGGACACCGCGTTCCACACTTTACCCTTATCACGCAGAACGTGGATGGGTTGCATCGCAAAGCAGAGCAGACCCTAAAGGTCTCGAAGACCTTTAGGGTCTATCCCATCCTTGAACTGCACGGAAACATCCAGCGCGTCCGTTGCTCGGAATGCGGGATGGTCGCCGACGCGTGGGAGGAAAACGGAGACGTTCCTCGTTGCGCGGGGTGCGGGGGAATGCTCAGGCCAGACGTCGTCTGGTTTGGCGAATCCCTCCCGAGGTCCGAGTTGGAGGCGGCGGTGGAGGCGGCGCGGGGATGTCAGGTTTTCCTGTCCGTTGGCACATCGGGAATCGTCCAGCCTGCGGCGGCGCTGCCCTTTGCAGCGAAAAACAAGGGAGCGGTGGTTGTCGAGGTCAATCTCGAGCCGACGCCGCTCACAGAAAAAGCGGATTTCTTCTTGCAGGGAAAATCAGGCGAGGTATTGCCCGAGTTGGTGCGGGCCGTGTGGCCGCAGGCCTGACCTATCCATCCCAATCGCCGAACCGTTCCGCCCAGGCCGTGATCCTTTCGCGCATCACCACGGCCAGGATGCCGAGCGCCAGCAGGATGAGGCCTGCGATGCCGATGATCAGCACCAGCGACAGGTCTTTCAACGCGTTGACGAGGATGGTCATCAAAGCCAGCACGATAAAACCGATGGGCGCGATGACGAGACTGCGCGAGCGCGCCACAATCCCATAGCCCAGCACAACCAGCGCCTCGAAGAACAGGACGAAGAAATATTTCAACTCGCCGGTGTCCACCATTTGGACGTACGTTGTGCCGAGCAGGACCAGCTGCGATAGCAAGCCCATGATAAAGGCGGCCGTTTTGTTCCCGGCGCGCTGCAACAGGTAGTGCATCAGCAACCCGAGCGCGGCCGCGCCGACCGAGAAGAATTGCGGCTCGTCCACGTTCAATTCGTTCAGGATCACGAAATACGACATCAGGTAGAGCGCGTTGGCGGGGAATCCCAGCCAGACGTTTTTGTGCGCGAAGGCCTCTGCCGCGTAGAACGTGGCGGCGACGGCGATGGGGATGGTCTTCTCCAACCCGCCCGGTTCGGAGGGAGCAGCCAGCGCGACCAGCGTGCCGAGTCCCAGGCCGCTGAAGAGGAACATCGTGTTCCAGCCTTTGGCCTTGTCCGCACGGCGGAGGAGAAATCCTGCCACGTAAAAGAAAGCGGCAACGGCGATCTGGGGGAAGATCCATTGGTCAACATCCATGGCGGACGCGCCGAAGTAGACCGTTAGCGCGAGGGCGGCGGTGGAGGCGTAACCGAGGAGCGGGTTTTTGTTGATCCGCGCGTAGACGGCGAAGAAGATGGTGTAGATGGCAAAGCAAAGCGCGGCTGGAGTGGAATCCAGGCCGCGGTAGATGAACGCCGCCGCGGCAAACGTCAACAGACTGCCGATGACTTTTGCGGCGAGTCCTATTTTGCGGTCTGGGAACATGAGGTGGAGGAGGATGTCACTTGTTAGCCAGAGCAGACCGAGTCCAAAAAGGAAATAGGCGGGCGTCTTCACGTTGAAGTCGTTCAGCAGGCTGACGAGCGCAAAACTTAACAGCATCTCGATGACGATCTCCAAATAGCCATTGCGGCGCGTGAACATTTCCACGATGAAGAGCGCCGCGAGGCCGAGCGAATACCATCCGCCCGTGGGTTGGACGGTGAATGTCGCGGCGATGGAAACTAACGCGCCGAGGACAAGCCCGCTATGCGCCAGCATCTGTCCCCAGGCTTTGACTGGTTCGCGGCGGGCGAGGAAGTATCCCGCGGCAAAATAGACGACGGCCAACGCGGTCAGCGCGGGCAGCCACCAGTCGCGGTCGAAGCGCTGGAGGGCATTGACGACTGCCCACGCGGCGGACGCGGACGCGAAATATCCGATGACGGGTTGTTTGAATCGCAGGGCGTATCCCGTGAACAGGAGCGCGTATACACCCAGAATGATGGCGGTACTGCCAAAGCGATCTTCATTCGCCACCGGGACGAGGAAGGCGATCATCAGGTTGAAGGAAGACAGCAGTGTCCCCAACGCGATGGGAGGCCAATTCCAGGCGCGTGCGAAGGAGAATGTCTGTTTGAAAAATAGTTCGGGAATCAAGAGAAACAGGCTCGCGCCGAGCAGTTGATAGCCGAAGTACACCTCCACGTTTTGCATGAAAGGCAGGGCGAAGAAGGTGAAGTATGCGCCAAGTCCCATCAGAAGGGCGGTCATCCACACGTACCAGCGCAGACGCGAGGCGTGGAGCGCTGTGTAAACGATACCTGCAACGAGAAAAGCCGCAAACCCATATTCAATTTTTATGAACCATCCCCAGACGATGGAAACGAAAAATAACGGCAGGGACAGGGTCAGCAAGGGGATGTGATACTGGATCCAGGCAGCGCGGCCACTACGCTGGACCAGTTCACTTGCGAGCGCGGCCAGCGTGGCCCAAACGGCATACCCCATGATAAAGGCGCGGATGGGCGCGTCGAAGGCAGACAGGACCAGCCAGGGGGTGAAGAGGAGCGACGCGGCCGCCATCCACGGGAAAAGAACGAACGGGACGAGCAGGTCGCTTGCGGCGTAGAAAGAGGCGGCGAGCAGCCAGGTCAGCGCGGGGGCGATCCAGTCGCCTGGCGGTGAGCCAATCCATTTGTTTTCAACGATGGAAAAAAATAGGGAGACGAACAGGAGGATGAATTGGAACAATTGTGACGCCAGGAAAAGCGGCAGGGCAAACTTGCGATCTTTCCAGGTTTGAAGCAGGCGGACGCCCAGCAAGCCGAGCAGGGCCGCGATGGAAACGGAGAGAATGTTCCAATCGGTGGGAGCATCGAAAATTTCGCCAAACCACAGGAGGCCGAGACAGAGCGAAATGAAGGCCGCGATGCTGAACCAACGGGAGGCATAGAACCACGTCCCAAACGCCCAAATGAGCGCCATGAGGAGGAAGACGAGCGACCAGTAAATCTCGTTGGCGACTGGCGGAAGCGATAACGAATCGGCGATGACGTTGGCGTCAATGGGAAGCAGGAATGAGAAAACGATGGCGAGCGCAAAACTCGGTTGCGGAAGGCGTTTCTTGAGTCCCACCGCGCCGCCTGCAAAAGCGATGGTCGCGGTGAGTAGGACGGGCAGGCGGGCGGCTTCCACCAGCGCGGCCAAAATTGCCGCGGCGACGATCACGAACAACGCGCCAAGATATAGATAGATCTTGATGCTGGTTTCGCTGAGCAGGGTCTGCGTCAGGCTGGGACGCGGCGCGGCGGGAGCGGGTGGTTGCGCAGGCGCGGAAACTTTTGGCGCGGCGGGTGTTTCTTCGGCAGGCGCGGCAGGCGCGAAGTCAAAATCATACTGGCGGCGAATCACCTCAGCCTGTACGTTTTCCACATAGCCTTTCTTTTCCCACCTGTCCACTTCCGTCAAGATTTTTTCACGCGTGAATTTTGGCAGGCCTGATTTTTGGGCCTTCACATATTGGCTGGTCGTCAACTTCAACGCGGCCAGCGCCAGGCTTTGCACTTCCCCCTGTGCGTGGAGCGCCAGCCGTTCCAACTCGCCCACGATCGCTTCGCTGGTGAAGTTGACCGTTCCAAGTTCGCGGATGGCGTCTGCCTGCCTTGCGGGATCGTCACTTGCAAGGTTGTTCTTGATCCCATTCAAGGTTTCCTGCATCTTTAGCTCTGCCATGACACATGTTCCTTTCCCGTCATCAGTAAAAACACACTGGCGTCAAATTCGTTATGAAGGCAGAATAAAAAACGGGACGAGTTGCCTCGTCCCAAAAATGTGATGCGACGCGCGGACTACCCGATCACAACCCCGCTTCGAGGGGGGATGGCGAAGCGGACTTTCCCATTTTCCGATTTGATTTCCGACGGATGGCCGAACAGCGCTTTCGGCTTCTTCTTCGCTTCATACTGGACCTCGATCGTGCGCGGCTCCTCTGAGACGTTGAACGCGGCGACGAGCGACTCGCCCTCATGCGCGCGCCCAAAGGCGTAAACCCCGTCCGCAGACCAGAGGCGGCTAAAGGTCCCGCGGCGAAGCGAGGGGTGAGACTTCCTCAGCGAGATCGCGGCTTTGAGATAATCCAGCAGATCGCGGTTCCATTTGCTTTCGTCCCACGGGAAGGACTTGCGGCAGTCGGGGTCGTGCTCGCCGTCCAGACCAACTTCGTCGCCGTAGTAGATGCAGGGGGCGCCGGGGAAAGTCAGCATAAAGAGCCAGGCCAGTTTCAGCGAGTCGGTGTCGCCACGAGCGGAGGAGAGGAAGCGAGGCGTGTCGTGACTGTCGAGCAGGTTGAGTTGGGCGTAAGTGATGTCGGCTTGATAGAGGTGGAGCAAACGGTCGATTTCGTTGGCAAAATCGTTCGCCGATATTTCTGCGCGGACGCGGCCGTTGTATCCGCCCGCCTGGTTGACGACGCGCATGTCAATGTGTTTGCCCGCAAAGAACGGGAGCGCCGCGGCGGTGACGAGGTAGTTCATGGTCGCGTCGAACTGGTCGCCCTGGAGCCAGCGCTGGGCCTCGTGCCAGATCTCGGCGACGATGTAGGCTTCGGGGTTGATGGCGCGCACGCGGCGGCGGAATTCCTGCCAGAAGGAGTCGTCGTCAATTTCCGCGGCCACGTCCAGCCGCCAGCCGTCAATGCCGAATTTGATCCAGTATTCGGCCACGTCAAAGAGGAAGGCGCGTACGGCGGGCGTGTTTGTGTTGAACTTGGGGAGCGCGGGCAAATTCCACCAGCCCTGATAGCCGATGGCCTTTAATGAGCCATCGTGTTGGATGGCGGCCTCTTCGCTTTTGGTGGGATACGTGCCCCAATGTTTCTTGCCGCTTAGTCGGTCTTCATCGAAGTGGAACCAATCGCGATAGGGCGAGCCGTTGCCCGTCTCCAGCACGTGATGGAATTGCCAGAAGCCGCGCGAGGCATGGTTGAAAACCCCGTCCAGCACAACTTTCATCCCGCGCTGGTGCGCTTCCGCGATGAGGACGCGCAACGCGTCGTTGCCGCCGAGTAGCGGGTCTACATTGTAATAATCGTAGGTGTGGTAGCGGTGATTCGATGCCGATGCAAAGATCGGGTTAAGATAGAGGGCGGTGATGCCGAGGCTTTGCAGGTAATCCAATTTTTCGGCCACGCCGTACAGGTCGCCGCCTTTGAAGCCATTGATGGTGGGAGGCGTATCCCAGGCTTCAAAAGGCAGGTTGCCCGCCGGGTTGCGCTTGCTGCGCGCGAAGCGGTCGGGGAAGATTTGGTAGAAGATGGCGTCTTGAACCCAGTTGGGGGTGGTCATGCGTTGTTCTCCAAAGTGTGATTTGCAGTTGGTATAGTATTACTCCGCGAAAACCACCTCAATCGCGAAGATGTTGCATCAAGGGCAACATGAATGTTGCGGTACTGACCGCGCTATGCTTGTTATTTCAATTCCAGGATGATCGTTTGATAGGCGGGAATTTCGACATCTGATTTTACGTTGAAGCCGCCTTTGTCGCCAATGGGCAGTTCCAAGTTTAACGGCACGCCAAGCAAATTGGTCAGTGTGTACTCTCCCGCGGCGAGACTGGTCTCAGTCACTTTGAGGGTGAAATTGCTGATGGCCTCCTCGCCTGTGTTGATGAGGATCAACACAGCCTCATCTTCGCTGACGCGCAGACTGGCGAAGAGCCTGTCCGCATCCGTCTGGACGGGGAGGTAGTTTCCCACGCGCAGGGCAGGATGCGCGTTTCGGAGTTGGATCAGGGCGCGATAATGCGAGAGCAGGGAGGCTGGATCGTCCGTCTGCGCGGTAATATTGGTTTGCGCGTAGTCAGAATTGGGAGCGCGCCAGGGTTTGCCCGTGGTGAAGCCCGCGTTTTCCGCATCGGACCATTGCATGGGCAGGCGGATGTTTTCGTCGGGTTTGCGGCCTTGCATGCCGATCTCTTCTCCGTAGTAGAGGAACGGCGTCCCTGGGGAGGTCAGAAGGAGCGAGGCGGCCACTTTGGCTTTGTTTACGTCCCCGCGCAGTTCCGACATGACGCGGTCCTGGTCGTGGTTGGTGAGGAATGGGGCGGATTCGCTGTTGTCCAGAATTTTTCCGCTGAGTTCCAGCGCGCGGCTGGCATACGAGGGGCTGCGAGAATTGGCCGAACTGATGAAGGAACTTGCCAACTGAAAGTTGAACGCCATATCGAACTGTTTGTTGTTGACGTATTTTCCGATGGAGTTCATGTCGTTGCCGAAGAGTTCGCCCACAGCCAGCGCTTCGGGGTTGAGTCCCTTGTAGGTGGGGTGGAAATTTTTCTGCAACCATTCGTGGGTGGACTGGGTGTTTTCCTGAACTTTGCCTTCTTCGATCAAATGCTTGATGGCATCCATGCGGAAGCCGTCCACGCCGACATCGGTGAGCCAGAAATCCATCACGTTTTCGATTTCTTTGGTCACCTTGCGGTTGTTGAAGTTCAAATCGGGCATATTGGCGGTGAAAATGCCGTAGTAGAAACCCGTTGTGGAGGAATGCCAGACGCGTTCGTTCCACGGACCTTTATAGCCTGGGTCGGTCTCGCTCCAAATGTACCAATCGCGGTATTTTGAGTTCTTGTCCCGTTTCGCGTCTCGAAACCAGGGATGCTGGTCGGAGGTGTGATTAATGACAAGGTCAATGATGACGCGGATGCCGCGCTTGTGGGCCTCTTCGAGCAGGCGCTTGAAATCGTCCATCGTCCCGTATTGCGGATTTACATTGTAGTAGTCGGTCACATCGTAGCCGTGATAAGAGGGGGACGGGAAGATGGGCATGAGCCAGATGCCCGTCACGCCGAGATCGGTGACGGTCGCTGGGTTGCCGTCGTTGAGGTAATCGAGTTTTTCTGTGATGCCGTTGAAATCTCCGATGCCGTCTCCGTTGCTGTCGTAGAAACTGCGGACGAAGATCTCGTAGAAGACTGCGTCGCTCCACCACGGGGATTCGGTGGCAACCTCCGTCGAAACGGCAGGCAGGCACGAGGTCAGGAAAGAGGCGAGGACTAGTAGTAGGAGGATGGATTTGCGCATGGTACACGTCCGTATAAAAAAGGGGCGGTCACGCTTGGACCGCCCCGAGGGGTTCGGTTTCCTCTAGCCTTTTACGCTCCCAAGCGTAAGACCAGAGATGAGCCATTTGGATGAATAGAGGAAGAGCGCCATCACGGGAATGGCGATGAGCACCGACGCGGCGGCAAATTTTCCCCACGAAACGGTGAATTGCTCTGCGTAAGTGAAGATGCCCAACGGCCACGTGAACAGGTCATTTCGTTGGAGGACGACGCGCGCCACGAGGTACTCGCTCCAGCCGCCCATGAAACTGAAGAGGAAGGCGATGGCGAGCGCGGGGGTGGAGAGCGGAAGGATGATCCTGGTGAAGACGGTGAAACGATTGGCCCCGTCAATCAGCGCGGCCTCTTCGAGGTCTACAGGGATGGTGTCGTAGTAGCCTTTGAGCGTCCAAATGGTGAGCGGGACCGAACTGACCGAGTAGGCAATGATGAGACCGAGGGCAGTGTTGATCATTTTAAGTTGTGCCAGCATGATGAAGAGGGGCAACAACAACATGCCTGCTGGAATCATCTGGGTGGTGAGCAGGAAGACCAGTCCCACCGCACGCCCTGGAAATCTGAATCTCGAAAAGGCATAGGCGCTGACCGCGGCCAGCATCATGCTGATCACAGATGTCACCGCGACGACGGAGAAGGAGTTCCAGATCCAGAGGAAGAAATCGGACTGGCGATTCTTCTCGGGAGCGCCGAAGAGCACTTCCTTGTAATTCTCGAGCGTGGCGTTTTTGGGGATGATGCGCAGATCGGTGGTGAGCAGGGTATCGTTGGGACGAAGCGAGATGGTGACCACGCGCAGAACGGGATAGACCGCGATGATCGATGCGACGATAAGCGCGGCGTGGATGAGAAGAGTCTTGAAGGGACTATCGCCGCGGCCACGGACGAAGAACCAGCGCAGGGCTTTGGTAATGGGAGAGGCGGACTTGTTTTCCATGGGTTTGGCTCCTCGCTACTCGGTGGCAGACTTCAACCCGCCCGAGGCGCGCAGGTAAATGAGGGTGAATATCAACAGAATGATGAAAATGACCAGCGCGAACATGGCCGTAAAGCCATAGCGGTAAAAACTGAAAGCGGCTTTATACATGGAGGAAACCAGGATATCCGTCTTTTCCTGTGGGCCTCCCTGGGTGATGAGGTAAATCACATCGAACTTGTTGAAGGTCCACACCACGCCAAGGATGATGGCGGGCGTCAGGACGGGGCGCAGGAGCGGCAGTGTGATGTTGCGGAATTGCTGGGATTTCGTCGCGCCGTCAATTTCCGCGGCTTCGTAATATTCCTGCGAGATGCTTTGCAGTCCGCCGAGGATGATGACCGACATGAATGGGATCCCAAGCCAGATGTTGGATATGAGGATGGACACGAACGCCCAGAACGGGTCCTGCTTCCAACTTACGGGACCGATGTGCGCGGCCAGCCAGTTGAAGGCATCGCCAATGAGCGGAATGTTAACCGTCCCGTGACTGACGCCGACCAGCCAGGCATTCAAATCGCTGAGGAGAATATTGAAGAGCCCATAGCGGCTGTCGAATTCATTGCGGAGCGCCATGGCTGCGATCGTGGTGGGGATGGCCCACGGGAAGATGAGGAGGGTGCGATAGACGCCCTGCAATTTCATTGGGCGGTGGAGGAGCAGGGCCAGTCCCATGCCGCCGCTAACGTGGAAGGTGACGTTGATCACTGTCCACAGGATGGTGCGGCCGAAGACTTCAAAGAACATTGCGTCTTTGGCAACTTTGCCCGTGAAGAGCGTGACGAGATTGTCCCACCCATATTGCAATCCGTATTGTGCGTTCTTGGTGGCTTGCGTGCCGAGGGATGCGTTCGAAAATGCCAGTTTGATTTCGAACAGGAAGGGATAAATGATGAGGAATAGAATGCCGATCAAGGCAGGCAAAATCAGCAAATAGGGCAGGCCCAATTTGCTGATGCGCGGCACACTTACTTTCTGAATGAAATAGAAAATGGCGCCGATCAGAAGTGCAAAGATAATTCCGCCGACCAGGCCCGCGCCTCCCTTTGTCAACCCAGTGGAAAGCAGAATACTTTGCAGTCCGCCAAAAATGGTGAGAGGCAGGCGGATGATTTCACCGAACACGTTGTTCCCAAGGCGGTATAAGTCAGTGATTTCAAAAAAGGCCAGAATGGCAAGCAGCATGAACGCGCCCAGCAGGATTTGTAATCCGCGCGTAATTATTCGTGACCTGGCGTCTTTAGGTTGGCGGAAGAAGATTTGATAAAAGTAAATCTCGATTAGGGCCAGTCCGCCAAAAATTCCCAGCAGGAAGGACGCGATCTCGCCCAGTCTCTTTACGACCGTGCCGAGGTTGAGCGTGATTCCATCGGCGTAGGGGGAGATCAGGAGATTCAGGATGAAGTATAGGACCACCAGGCCGCCAAGCCAGTAAACGTATGGAAGGATTCGACGCTTTAGGGGTTGATTATCCATGCCAGGCCTCGCAAATGAAAAAAAGCAGAGGGAGGTATGGCCTTCTCAAAGTAGCTTTACAAATCGGCCGTTTTGGAACGCGAATGCCGCGAATGGGCGAATTTTGCAAATATCCTATGGATTATTCGCGTCATTCGTAAATTCGTGATATTCGCGTTGAGGATCTTCCGACTTTGAGAAAGCCATGCGAGGGGGGCCGGTAAGCCCCCCTCGCAAACAGTTAATGGTAACTAGGGTGTAGCGGTTGGCTGGCCGAGTGTGGCCACGCATTCGTCGGCAGAAGTTTGCGCGGCGACGGCAGCGTCAGCCGGGGAGAGGGTTCCAGCCATCACGCCTTCGAGGTTCGGGCGCCAGGCATCCCAGGCGCAGCGCATCTGGGCGGCGGCGGGCATACCGCGTCCGTTGGCTAAGGCGAGCATGGAGCCAGCCAGGACGGGATCGCTCGAAATGGACGGATCCTGCGCAACTTCCTTGTTGGAGGGCAGGCGCTTGAACTCATCGAGCCACTTCTTCTGGACATCCTTGG
Organism: Anaerolinea thermophila; assembly: GCA_020722375.1. Classification (GTDB taxonomy): domain Bacteria; phylum Chloroflexota; class Anaerolineae; order Anaerolineales; family Villigracilaceae; genus Denitrolinea. The sequence continues at coordinate 5,770 of DYKX01000034.1, read as the reverse complement.
AAGTCATGAAGGTGATGAACTTCACAACAGCGGCCTTCTTGGCTTCATCGGCGGCCGCGGCGGTGGAAACCATAAAGTACTTGCCAGCGGTCATTTCGGTGTAGGGCTTGCCGTTGATCGGCGGGACGGGAGCAACCCCCATCTTGTCACCGAGGGCCTTGGTGTAGTCACCGAGGGACCAGTCACCGTTGATGATCATGGCGGCTTTGCCTTCCTTCATCAGGGTGTCGGCGCAGTTGTAGTCGCATTCCGCGGGGACAACGCCATCGGTCTTCAGTTGGGAAACGAAAGCCAGGTAGTTCTTGAAGGCGTCGTTATTGAATTGCGGTTTGTCGCTCTCATCCAGCGGCCAGCCGCCGAAAGCGCCGTAGAAGCCAGCGCCCCAGAACGGCTCATTCAGGTTGTAAGCGAATCCCTGAATGTCATCCTTGGTGAGTTCCTTGGCCCTGGCAATGAGTTCTTCGAAGGTGGCGGGTGGTTCGGCAATCAGGTCCTTGTTGTAGATCAACATCAGATGGTTGCCGTAGTTATCGGGGACACCCCACAGGGTGCCGCCGACTTTCGCCGGGTCAAGCGCGCCTGGGAAGAACTGATCGAGGAACTTCTGATCGAACAGGTCGCTAACGGGGGCGACGATCTGCAGTTCGCTGAACGGACCCGCAAAATCATTCGGGACGCGGACAACGTCGGGGGCCGAGTTGGCCAGCGAAGCGGTCTGGAATTGGTCACGCAGGGCTTCGTTCTCATAGTGAGTGCGTTCGACCGTAATGTTGGGGTTGGCCGCCTGGAATTCGGCGATCAACGCGTCGATGAAAACGTCCACATCCTCGCCTTCCTGTTCCCAGAAGGTGATGGTGACGGGTTCGTTGGATGCGCCGCCACCGCAAGCGGTGAGTACCATGGTGGCAACTACAAGGATGCTGATAAGAAGCATCAGTTTGGATTTCATGTTCTTCTCCTTGAAAAGATTAGAGTGATTTATGTTGAAATGGGACAACCAAGAGTTTTATTTTTGTGTAAGGCATCGCCTCCTTTCTTAACGAAGCGCTTGTTCTGTTTGCGCATCGAACACATGGAAATTGTCCATATCAAACACAACCTGTATTTGCTCGCCAATTTTCGATTTTGAGCGAGGGTCTACACGCGCAACGCAGGAGTTTTTTCCGCTGACGAGATACAGGAAAATTTCATTTCCCATCAACTCGGTCACGTCCACCTTCATGTTGATCGTTTCCCCATGAATGTTGGGGGGGGTGAAATGAGCATCGTGGATATTTTCAGGACGAATGCCAAATACAACGTCGCGCCCCGCGTACGGTTCGTAGGTTTTCGCCTGTTCGGCGGGAAGCGGGATCGCGAAATCGCCGGCGTCCATAAAAACGCGGCCATTTTCCTTCCGCAAGCGGCCCGGGAAAAAGTTCATGGCGGGCGAGCCGATGAATCCCGCCACGAAGAGATTCGCGGGGCGGTCATATAAATTCTGCGGGGTGTCTATCTGCTGCAATTTGCCCTTGTTGATGACCGCGATACGCGTGGCCATGGTCATGGCTTCCACCTGATCGTGGGTGACGTAGATGAACGTGGTTTGCAGGCGCTGATGCAGTTTGCTGATCTCGGTTCTCATCTGGACCCTGAGCTTGGCATCCAGATTGGATAGCGGTTCGTCGAAAAGGAAGACCTTCGGTTCGCGGACGATGGCGCGTCCGACTGCCACGCGCTGGCGCTGTCCACCCGAAAGTTGACGCGGCTTGCGCTGGAGCAGGTCGGTGATCCCGAGCACTTCCGCCGCCTGGCTTACTCTTCGATTGATTTCGTCTTTGGGGGTCTTTCTGAGCTTCAGGCCAAAGGCCATGTTTTCGTACACGGAAAGGTGTGGATAAAGGGCATAGGATTGGAAGACCATGGCGATATCGCGGTCTTTGGGCGCAACATCGTTGACCACGCGGTCTCCGATGAGAATCTCGCCGCCGGTGACCTCCTCCAGGCCAGCCAGCAGACGCAGCGCGGTGGTTTTGCCGCAGCCTGACGGTCCAACCAGGACGAGGAATTCCTTGTCCTCTACATGAAAATTGACATTGTCAACGGCCGTCATATCCCCGAATTTCTTCACAACGTTCCTGTAGGTAACACTTGCCATGGTCTGTTCCTCCGTTTCTGAAAGAGTATGGTAATTTGATTATACTCTTCTGCAAGGTTCATGATCATACTGCGCTTTTGTGCAAGGCCGTGGATATTGCCTGGGTAACCGCCCCCATGCAGGTGGAGCGTTTTCCGAGCAGGGCGGTTGTGATACGAACCGCGTAGGCCGCGGCGGGCAGGCTTCGCTTTAGCACTGCCTTGCGGATTGGTTCCACGAACAGATCGCCGGTCTGGGCAATGCCGCCTCCCACCACGACAATATTCGGGTTGAAAAGGTTCACGAGACTGGTGATGGCAATCCCCAGTTGGTTGCCAGCCTCGGCAAGGATTTCCTGCGCCACCAGGTCGCCTCGAGCGGCGGCCCTGGCTACCTCCAGTGCGGTGATGCTTTCGGGCGGATGAATCTCCGCTAACTGTGTCCGACGGTTCTGCGCAATCGCCTCGCGTGCTTTTGCGGCGATGGCCTTTCCGCCAGCCATGGCTTCCAGACAGCCGCGGTTGCCACAGGTGCAGAGGGGACCGTTTTCATCAATGGTCATGTGGCCGATTTCACCTGCGGAGCCCGTCGCGCCGCGATAAATTTGTCCATCGATAAATAGTCCCGCTCCAATGCCCGTCCCGACTTTGATATAGGCCAGGTTTTCCTCGCCGCGTCCTGCACCGTAGGCCCATTCGCCCAGCACACCCAGTTCGGCGTCGTTGTTGAGCGAAATGGGGCATTTCCACATTTTTTCGAGAGTGTCGCGAATGGGAAAGCGGTCCCAGCCGGGCATGATCGGCGGCGCAAGCACCATTCCAGCATCGGCCACGGTCGGACCTGGCACGCCCACACCGATGGCGGCGAGTGAGTCCACTTTGAGGTTCATGGATGCCAGGATCTCTCGCAGTAGACGATCCGCCTGCGCAATGCAATCTTCCGGGCCTTTGGCAATATCGAACGGAATTTCCTTTTCCGCCTGAACCTGGGCGGCGAAATTGGCAACGAGGATGGTCAGGTGGGTGGCGCCCATGTCAATTCCCGCCACAATTCCACGCTGGGCGTTGATTTCCAACAGGATCGGCGGCCTGCCGCTCGAAGAAGATTGACTGCGCGATTCAAGGATCAGGCCTGTTTTAATGAGGTCGTTGACAATGGGAGTGACGGCGGCGCGTGTCAGGGAGAGACGTTGGGCAAGTTCCACCCGAGAAATGCCCCCCGGTTTAAATCGAATCAGGTCCAAGACGGCATGTTTGTTAATATACTTTACATTCTGGGCGGGAAGAGAGCGAATGTAAGTGCTCAAAACGGTCTATCCTGGCACAAAACAGATGAGAACTTAGCAATATGATAACATGGAATTTTAATTTGTCAAGAACTTTAACAAACTTCGTGGAATTAAAAAGCCCCGCCTCAAAAACTTGAAGCGGGGTATCTTCTGAAATGACTATTTTCGCAGCGCGTCCCAACCCGCGTAGCGGGCGGTATCGCCCAATTCGGCTTCAATTCGCAAAAGTTGATTGTACTTCGCCACGCGATCGGAGCGGGCCGGGGCGCCGGTCTTGATCTGGCCGGTGTTCAAGGCCACTGCCAGGTCCGCGATGGTGGCGTCTTCGGTCTCGCCAGAGCGATGGGAGATGACCGTCCTCCAGCCGGCGCGGTGACAGAGTTCCGCGGCCTCGATGGTCTCGGTCACCGAACCGATCTGGTTGAGTTTCACCAGCAGGGCGTTGCAGGTGTTTTCAGCAATGCCTCGTCGAACGCGCTCGGGGTTGGTGACGAGCAGGTCATCGCCGACAATTTGGATTTTGTCGCCCAGTTTCCTGGTCATCAGTTTCCACGATTCCCAGTCGTCCTGCGCGTGGCCGTCTTCGATGGAAACGATGGGGTAATCCTTGATCCACTTGGCCCAGAATTCAACCATCTGTTCGCCGGTCAGTTTTTTGCCTTCCTTGCGCAAATTATAGGTTTTGGTCTCTTCTTCGTAAAGTTCCGAGGCGGCGGGGTCGAGGGCGATGGCCACATCCTTGCCGCGGCCGGCCTTGAAACCCGCTTTTTCGATGGCGGCTAAAATAACTTCGAGCGCCTCCTCGTTGGCCTTGAGAGCAGGGGCGTAGCCGCCTTCATCGCCGACCAGAGTGGGATAGCCTTTTTCTTTTAATACCGATTTGAGAGCATGGTAAATTTCCGCTCCCCAGCGTACGCCTTCCGTGAAACTTTCTGCGCCGAACGGCATCACCATGAACTCCTGCATGTCGGTGCTTTGCCAACCCGTGTGCGCGCCGCCGTTGAGGATATTCATCATCGGCACGGGCAGGACGTGCGCGTGGACGCCTCCGAGATAGCGATAGAGCGGAAGCCCCACCGAATTCGCGGCGGCCTTCGCCACGGCGATGCTGACGCCCAAAATGGCATTCGCGCCCAGCTTGGACTTGTTGGCGGTCCCGTCCAATTCGAGCATCGCGGCGTCGATGGCCCGCTGGTCGGCCGCGTCCATGCCGAAGAGTTCCTCCGAGAGAATGCCGTTCACATTGGCAACCGCCTTTGTCACGCCTTTGCCGAGGTAGCGCTTCTTATCGCCATCACGCATTTCCAGCGCCTCATGTTCGCCCGTCGACGCGCCCGAAGGGACGGCGGCGCGTCCCCATGAACCGTCCATCAAAACGACTTCCACTTCCACGGTCGGGTTGCCGCGCGAGTCGAGGATTTCCAATGCGGAAATGCTTTCAATTGTTGTGTCCATTTTGCACTCCTGGGGTTATAGAGTTAGAGTCTGAAGGAAAAACTTCCCGCCCAGTATAATCCTCTTTCGAGAATTGATTTTTTATGGAATCGACCGACACATTCACTTCCATCGAAACTGATCCGCGTGATCGCAAGCGCTTTTTCTTCCACGCCACCTTCCTTCGCAAGGCGGTGGTCGCCATCCTGCGCGCCGTGTTTTCCGTCTTCATGGATATGCGCGTCGAAGGCCTCGAAAACTACCCGTCCGATGGACCCGTGATCGTTGCCTGCAATCACGTCACCAATTTCGATGTCTTTCCGATGCAACTTGCCCTTCCCCGCCCAATTTTTTACATGGGCAAGATGGAACTGTTCCAAAATCCTGTGACCGATGTGTTGTTTCGCAACCTGGGAGCGTTCCCCGTGAATCGCGAGAAGAAGGATCCGTGGGCATACAGCCATGCGCTCAAAGTTCTCGGGCATCGCCAGACCCTGGGGATGTTCCCCGAGGGAACACGCTCCAAAGGCCGCGGCCTGGGTGTGGCAAAGACCGGGGTGGCGCGCATGTCCATCGAGACGGATACCCCCATCGTCCTGATGGCGCTCGTTGGTTCCGATAAATTCTTCAAACACTTCCCTCGCCGCACCCGCGTGACTGTGAAACTGCTTCCTCCCATCCTGCCGCTTCCCGGCGAAACGCCCCTCGCCCTCACCGACCGGTTGATGTTCACGTTGGCCGCGGCGTTGCCATCCGATATGCGCGGCGTCTATGCGGAGACTCCGAAAGGATTTGGGGGCTGAGGAAGCAAGTGGTCATGGGAGAAGTTACTATCAGATTTGCAGGGCGTGTTTACTTTTCTGTTCTGTTGGCTAAAATTGCAGAGCGCGGACTTGAGTCCGCTTGCACCAGGCGGACTGGAAGTCCGCGAT
>DYKX01000182.1 GCA_020722375.1 Anaerolinea thermophila | reverse complement strand
ATCGCGCTACAAAATCTTCGCGGTTGCGACAGATTTTCGATGGTAATACTATAACCGGATTCCAAAGCTTGTCCTGAGTTCGTCGAAGGATCTCCCAACTCTAGAACATCGAAAGTCTGGAGACTCTAGAACATCGAAAGTCTGGAGACTTTCGACTCCGAATGAAATCGAATCTATGCAACTACAAACCCTCGATCCTCACCCCCTGCGTATCTTCTCCAACAGCCGCGACCTCCTGCACGACCTTTTTACCTACCTCGACTACGTCGGCAGTCGCAGCATCAAACGCATGACCCGCAGCAACGAAATCCCCCGCGCCGATATGCAGCGCCTCGCCAAACTATTGAACATAGCCCCGCCCGAAAAAGACGACTGGATGTACGCCCGCCAACACTGGATAGATTTCGTTGACGAACTCGCCCTGCGCCTGGGCCTGGTCTCTTACGACATCAAAGGCAAATATCGCGGCTATACCAGCTCCGAGCCATCGTTTATCGAAAATTACATCATTGTCAATGAGACCAACCTCCAAAAATTCTTCGAACTCTCCCCCGCGGCACAGGAAAAGCGCCTCCTCGAGACGCTCATTCATGCCAAATCATTCGGCAACTATGACAACTACAACAATGAGTTTTTCCAGGACAGCGTTTTGGGTGAATTGGATCACTTTTCGCTACGCGGCTCTGGCACGGGATTAATGCCGACTCTCAACTTCCCCAAAATCCGTCTGTTCTTGCTGGATGTGCTCAAAAATCTTCCTGCCGGGCAATGGTTCAGCACCGAATCGCTGATCGCCTGGCTCAAATCCAATCACCCCTACTTTCTCATCCCGCAGAACGCGCCCAAAAAAGACAGATGGGGCCATGAAATTGGACGCTACGATAACTTTTACGAAGGCAAAGACCAGTGGAACCCCCAAAGTAAGACCGTCCCGCCAAATGCCCCGGATGCTTTCGAGCGAGTAGAAGGCCGCTACGTGGAACGCTTCCTCGAAAACATTCCGCTCACCCTGCGCTTCGTGGATGTGGCCTACGGCCCCAATCCTTACACCGGTCTGTACCCCTCGCGTGGACAGTTGAAAGCCTTCCGCATCAACGAGCGATTCCTGCGCCTGATGAGCGGCGAGATTGCCGCGCCTAAAGTCACCGTCCAGCCCAATTTCGAGGTCATCATCGAATCCGATTTCTACCCGGCAGCCATCATTTCCCAGGTGGCTGCGCTCGGCGAGCAGGTCTCCGACCCCAACAGCGGGCATGGCGCGTATGTGGGCATTTTCCGGCTCATCAAAGCCTCCGTCGCCGCCGCCCAGGTCGAAAACCCCGACCTGGATGTGATTGACTTGCTCAAGACCCTCAGTGGGCGCGACTTGCCGCCCAATGTGCAGATCGAACTCGACGAGTGGACCGGTCACGCCGACCAGTTTACCCTTTATGAAGGTTTTGCACTTTTGGAGAGTGTGGACGAGCTCCCCGACGCCGACACATTCACCGTCGAGCGTATCACCCCGACCCTTCGGCTGGTACGAGACCCTGAAAAGCTTTTCTCCAGGCTAGAAACGTTCGGGCACGTCCCGATGCGGGTAGCGCATGGAAGCGCAGATTTCTTCCCCATAGCAGACACCGCCGTCAGCGTGTTCCCCAAAGAATCAGCCTGGGCTAAAGCCCAGGAAACGGCTAAACAGGTGAGGGTGAGGCGGATCGTCACAGTCAGCTACCAGTTCCCCGACGCGGAATCCTTCGCAGCCATCCAAAAAGAGCTGGCAGAGCTGCGCTGTCCCTTCCAATCTGAACCGGCTACCCGGACCGTCCTCATCCACCAAGCAGAACAGGGCAAATTCGATGAAGCGCTGGCGAAACTGACTGATGAATTTGCGATCGTGATCGAGTAAGCATGTCTTCCCCAGCCAATCCCCTCATCGTCCAGGGCGACAAAAGCCTGTTGCTCGAAGTGCAAAACGAACGCTACGAAGCCGCCCGCGATGCGCTGGCGCGCTTTGCCGAGCTGGAAAAATCGCCCGAATACATCCACACTTACCGCATCACGCCGCTTTCGCTATGGAACGCGGCCTCCTCCGGCCTGACCGCCGCCGAGATTCTGGCGCAGTTGGAGGCATTCTCGAAATACGGCCTGCCTGCCAATGTGACCCGCGACATCATCGAATACGTGGGACGCTACGGTCGGGTCAAACTGGTGCGAGAAGGCGAAAACCTGATCCTGACCAGCGACGATGCCACCCTGATGGTGGAAATCCTGAACCACAAAGCCACGGCCCACTTCCTGGCCAAGAGACTGGACGCGCACCGGGCGCTGGTGGCCCCCGGGCGGCGCGGCCACCTGAAGCAGGCCCTGCTGCAAATCGGCTATCCCGCTGAAGACCTGGCCGGGTATGTCGTTGGCGAAGACCTGCCGATTGCACTGCGCTCGGATACGCTGGAGGGCAAACCATTCACCCTGCGCCATTACCAGCGAGAAGCCGCCGAGGTTTTTCATGCGGGCGGGTCGGCCAGCGGCGGCAGCGGCGTGATCGTACTGCCCTGCGGGGCGGGCAAGACCATCGTCGGGATGGCCGCCATGGCCCAGTTGCAGACCTCCACCCTGATCCTGTCGCCCAACACCGTCGCCGTCCGCCAGTGGATGAGTGAACTGGTGGACAAAACATCGCTGATGCCCGACCTGATCGGCGAATATTCCGGCCTGCAAAAAGACATCCGCCCGGTGACGGTCAGCACCTACCAGATTTTGACCTACCGCAAGCGCGGCACAGAAGAATTCCCGCACTTCAGCCTGTTCAGCGCCCGCAACTGGGGCCTGATCATCTACGACGAAGTCCACCTGCTTCCGGCCCCGGTTTTCCGTATCACCGCCGAGATCCAGGCGCGGCGACGGTTGGGGCTAACGGCCACGTTGGTGCGCGAAGACGGCCTGGAAGGCGATGTCTTTTCATTGATCGGCCCGCAGAAATACAATGTACCGTGGAAGGATTTGGAGAAACAAGGCTGGATCGCCACCGCCATCTGCCATGAAATCCGCGTGCCATTGGACGAAAGCACCCGCATGGATTACGCGCTTGCGCCGCAGCGTCAGAAATATTCGGTGGCAGCGCATAACCCGCGCAAACTCCCAATCTTGCAGGCAATCCTGGCGCGGCATGTCGGCGAGAACATCCTGGTCATTGGCATGTACCTCGACCAACTGGATCAAATCGCGGCGCTGTTGCAGGCGCCACTCATCACCGGGCAGACGCCGGTGCGGGAGCGCGAAAGCCTCTACGAACAGTTCCGAGCCGGAAAAGTCAAAACACTGGTGGTCTCCAAAGTCGCCAACTTCAGCATAGACCTGCCGGATGCCAACGTGGCCATCGAGATTTCCGGCACCTTCGGCAGCCGCCAGGAGGAAGCCCAGCGCCTGGGACGCATCCTGCGCCCGAAATCGGATGGCGCGATGGCCCATTTCTACACCATCGTCACCCGCGAGACGGTGGACCAAACCTTCGCGGCCAACCGGCAGAGATTCCTGACCGAGCAGGGATATAAGTATGAAATCCTGTATGAGGATGAAGTGTTGTGAACTCGCCGATGTGTCTCGTCTGAAAATAGGACACGGATGAACCCTTTTCCTTTGGGAGAGGGTCAGGTGAGGGTGGGTAGTTACGTCCAAAAGGTTTCAAT
>DYKX01000181.1 GCA_020722375.1 Anaerolinea thermophila | reverse complement strand
GAGCCGCACCGATACTCCTGTCTTTTTCTCCAGCAACTAGCGCGAAGATTTTCCTCGTCCCACCGGAAGACCCCATGATACTCGATAAACGCCTCCTGCAACTGATTACCCCGCTCACCCGCCGCTGGATTGGCATCACCGCTTTTTTAGGGCTTTTCATCACCGCGCTCAACGTAGCGCAAATCACCTTGATTGGCTCGGTGATTGACCGCGTCATCCAAAACGAAACGCCATCGCCCTGGCTGCTGCCCGCCTTTTTGGGGATTATCGTCCTGCGCGCTGGCGCTGCCTGGGGTGGAAATCAGGCTTCGCATCAGGCGGCGGCGCAGACCAAACTCGCGCTGCGCCAGCGGCTGTACGCGCATATCCTGAAACTGGGAACGGGCTTTTTAGGCGGGCAGCGCACGGGCGCATTGGTCAACACCGCCGTCGAAGGCGTGGAAAATCTGGAAGTGTATTTCGGCGCTTACCTGCCGCAATTGATTCTGGGATTTTCAATCCCCATTCTATTGGTTGCATTCATCAGCCAGCTTGATGGGCTGGCGGCGTTGGCGCTGCTCCTGGGGCAAATGCTCATCCCCTATTCGCTGATGGTGGTTCAGCGCCGCTTTCGTTCGGTCAGCGCCAAATTTTGGAGCACGGCGAACAAACTCAGCGCCCAATTTTTAGACAGCCTGCAAGGGCTGACCACCCTCAAGATGTATAACCGCAGCCAGGAGCAGGGAGAAAAAATCCGCCAGCAAAGCGAAGCCCTGCGGCAGGACACCATGCGCCTGCTGGCAGTCAACCAGGTCTCGCTCTTCTTCATTGATATAGTCTCCACCCTCGGGACGACTGTCCTGGCGACTGGCATGGCGGCGTGGCGTTTCGAGATGGGCTTGCTGACCTTTGGCGAAGCCGTCGCGCTGGTCTTGCTCAGCCTGGAGTTGGCTCGTCCGCTGGCTTTGCTCGGTTCCTTTTTCCATGCAGGGGCGAGCGGCATTGCGGCGGCGCAGCACATCTTTGGCGTACTGGAAACCCCGCCGCCGGTGCAGGAAGCGTCCCAGCTGCGCCTGCCTGAACCATTCACTCCCAGCATTCAATTCGATGATGTTCATTTTTCCTACGAGACGGAACAGGAACGCCGTCCCGCGCTGAACGGTTTGAGCTTCGACATCCAGCCAGGCGAGACGGTTGCCCTGGTCGGCGCCAGCGGGGCGGGGAAAAGCTCGGCGGTGAGCCTGCTCTTTCGCTTCTTTGACCCACAGGCGGGCGAAATCCGTCTGAGCGGAATCCCACTTAAAGACCTGCCGCTTGGCTGGCTGCGTGAACAACTCGCGCTTGTGGCGCAGGATACCTATCTCTTCTATGGCAGCGTCGCCGAGAACCTGCGGCTGGCAAAACCAAACGCCACGCCCGCCGAAATGGAAGCGGCGGCGCGGGCAGCCAACATCCACGACTTTATCGCCGCCCTGCCTGACGGCTACGAAACGCAAGTCGGCGAGCGCGGACTCTCCCTCAGCGGCGGGCAAGCCCAACGGATTGCCATCGCCCGCGCTTTGCTCAAAGACGCGCCCATCGTCATTCTGGACGAAGCCACCTCGCATGTGGACGGCGAAAACGAAGCCGCCATCCGCAATTCGCTCGAACACCTGACGGCGCAGAAAACGGTGCTAGTCATTGCCCACCGTCTCAGCACGGTACGCAACGCCGACCGCATCCTGGTCATGGAAAACGGGCGCGTCATCGAAGCGGGAACCCACGCCAGCCTGCTCAATCAAAACGGCGCGTATGCGCGGCTGGTATCGGCACAGCGCATCGCCGCTGTTGAACAAGGAGCCGAACATGCCGCGTCATAAAATTCTCCTGCGCCTGCTGGGCATGATTCGCTCACTGTGGGGGGTGATAATTTTTTCCATCACTATGCGGACGCTGAATCAATCGCTGGGCATTGCCATCCTGACTTACGGCGCGTGGCAAATCGGCCTGGCTCTGAAAACAGGCGGGCTGGATTTACAGTCCCTGCTCGTCACACTGGTTTTGATGGGCATGGTCAAGGGCATCTTCCGCTATCTCGAACAATTCACGGGACATTACGTTGCCTTTCACCTGCTGGCATCGTTTCGCAACCTTCTTTACCAAAAGCTGGAGCCGCTTGCTCCAGCAGGACTGGCAGACGCGCGCAGCGGGGATGTGATTTCGCGTGCCATCGCCGATGTAGACCGCATCGAAGTCTTCTACGCCCACACCATCGCGCCCGCTGCGGCGGCGGTTCTGGTTCCCAGCCTGGCGTTGATTGTGCTGGGGCAGTTTCACCCGCTGTTTGTTTGGGTACTTTTGCCCTTTCTTCTGGGCGTGGGACTGCTCGCCCCCTGGCTTTCAGACCGTTTGGGCAGCCGCTTCAGCCTGCACATCCGCCCGCTGGCAGCCGGCGTCAGCGCCCATCTCACCGACAGCATTCAGGGCTTGCGTGAGATTGCGGCGTTTGGCTATGGCGAACACCGCCAGCGCGAGATTTGGGAACGCGGTCAGGCGTTGACTCGCGCCCAAGAGCGCCTCGCCCGCGTGACAGGATTGCAGAACGCCCTCTCCGACGCGCTGATTGGGCTGGGGATTTTAAGCGTAATTCTGACGGGGCTGCGCCTCGAAGCGCTTGGACAATTGGACATCTACGCCCTGCCCGCCGTGCTGGCGTTGGCGACCACCGTTTTTGTGCCTGTGCTGGCAGCCGGCAACGTTATCCACGCATTCAATCAGGCGATGTCGGGCGCGGGGCGTTTGTTTGCGCTGATGGATACTCCCCCTGCGGTGGTTGACTCGGTGACGGTTGCTCCCGCCGGGGAGATTCAGCCGTCTCTGGCGTTTGATTCGGTCTCGTTCACCTACCCCGCGCGTGGCGCTTCGGACAATGGGCATCTGCCCCCCGCATCCGCTCCCGCGCTGCGGAACGTCAGTTTTGAAATCCCTGCCGGGAGTACCGCCGCGTTGGTCGGAGCGAGCGGCGCGGGCAAATCCACCATCATCAACCTGATTCTGCGCTTCTGGGATGTGGAGCAAGGTCACGTCCGCCTCGGCGGCTACGACGTGCGCGATTTTCCGCAGGCAGATTTGCGTCAGCGCATTGCCGTTGTCTCACAGCGGACGCATATTTTCAACGCCTCGATTCGAGAGAACCTGCTGCTCGGCAAACCCGCCGCAACACAGCCCGAAATCGAACACGCCGCTCGTCTGGCAAACATCCATGACTTCATCCGCTCCCTGCCCGAAGGCTACGAAACCGCTGTCGGCGAGATGGGCGTCAAACTTTCGGGCGGACAGCGCCAGCGGCTGGCAATTGCCCGCGCCCTGCTCAAAGACGCCCCCATCCTGCTATTAGATGAAGCCACCTCCAACCTGGACGCGGAAAACGAACGCGAAATTCAGGCGGCGCTGGCGCAGCTGATGGCGGGGCGCACCACCCTGATTATCGCCCACCGCCTGTCCACCATCGTCCACGCCGATTGGATTTTGGTGCTGGAAAATGGCAGGCTGGTCGAGCAGGGCAAGCATCATCCATTACTGGCGCGAGGCGGCGTATATGCCCAATTCCTCGCCCGCCAGCAGGAAACCTTGTAAGTAAACCCCAATTTTATTCAACCTAAAAGAGTGCGGTAAAAGTCAATAGGCAAAATTGAACCTTAAAAAGGGAAAA
>DYKX01000180.1 GCA_020722375.1 Anaerolinea thermophila | reverse complement strand
CCCGCCCTTGGAAGCGGCATACGCGGCGATGTTGGCCGAGGTCTGAATGGCGTGCACAGACGAGACGTTCACAATCGCCCCGCCGCCGGCGGCTTTCATCAGCGGATGGGCCAATTTGACGAACAGGAAGACTGAGCGCAGGTTCGAGGCCATGACCGCATCCCACTCCTCGACCGTGGTCTCGACCAGCGGCTTGGCCACCTGGACCGCAGCGTTGTTGACCAGCACGTCCAGGGTCGGATTGAAATCCCGCGCCTGGCGGAATATTTCCTCTGCCGAGTCGGGATGCGAAATGTCGGCCCGGATGAAGCAGCCGTTTTTTGGAAAATCGCCGCCGAACTCGTCCCGGTCAACGCCGATGACCCGCCAGCCTTTTTCGGCAAAATGATGCACGCAGGCGCGGCCAATCCCGCCCCCCGCGCCGGTAATGAGCACAGTTTTTGTCATAGTTTATAAGACCTTTTTAGACACGGATCACCCGGATTTCACGGAATTGGTTTGAGGAGCCTTTGTCCAGGAGAGTGAACCCTTACGAGGGTTGTCGTAAACCTTGCGGCGGAAGTCGGCCTCGGGACCGAAATTAAGCACATAGCCTACCTCGATTTCGGTTGCTTTGAGGTAATTCAGGAGTTGCGCTGTATGCGCATCAACGATTTTGGAGACCGCTTTGAGTTCGAGCAAAATAATTTCATTGACAACTAAGTCCGCAGTATAAACTCCAACGACCTGCCCGTGATAATAGACATGGATGTCTTTCTGTCTTTCAACGAAAAAACCCAATTCTTTTAGCAAAATTTCCAATGCGGCTTCGTAAACTTTTTCCGAGAAACCATATCCCAGTTCTTTATAAACCTGATAAAACGCCCACAAGATTTTATCAGTCAATTCCGCGTACTTGCCCTCAAACTTGGGTTTCAGAGTCATCCTGATCCTCCGCCAAACAAAAATTGATTCCGTGTTGTCCGTGAAATCCGTGTCAAAAATTATTCTTTTATCCCCAGCCCATCCAGCAGATTCCTGATCGTATTCCAATGTACCCGTTCCCAGGCGGCGGGGCTGGAGTTGGCGTTGTGCGGGGCGAGCAGGACGTTGTCCATCCTCAGCAGGGGACTCTCGTGCGGGAGCGGCTCGACCTCGAAGACGTCCAGTGCGGCGCCCGCGAGACGACCGGCCTGCAACGCTTCGATCAGCGCTTTCTCCTCGACGATGGGTCCGCGGGCGGTGTTGATCAACACCGCGGTTGGTTTCATCAGGGCGAACGTGTCGGCGTTCATCAGGTGATGGGAGGTGGGGTTCAGGTCGCAGTTGAGGGAAACAAAATCGGAATTCGATAACAGAGTTTCGAGAGTTGTCATTTCGATGCCGGTTTCAGTGACGAAGACATGATCAATCTCCACGATGTCGGTGCCGAGGATTTTCATCCCGAAGGCGCGGGCGCGGCGGGCCACGGCTTTGCCGATGTTACCCACGCCAACGATGCCGAGCGTACATTCACTGAGCGTCTTGCCGGGTATCTTTTCCCACTCGCCCTGTTTCATGGCCCGGTCCATCCACGGCTGGCGGCGGACGAAGGCCAGCATGTAGCCCAGGACCGTATCGGCGACGGGGGTGGTGAAGGCGTTTGGGGTGCGGCCAATCGTCACACCATAACGGGAGCAGGCCGCGGCGTCGATCGAATCGATCCCCGTCCCCCACTTGGAAATGACTTTCAAACGGGGAGCGCAGGCCGCCAGGACGCGTTCCGTGTAACGGTCATCCCCGCAAATCGTCCCGTCGAACTGACCGGCATACTTGAGCAGGTCGGCTTCTTCCATGCGCTCACGCACATCGGGGATGATGAGTTCAAGATTATATTTTTCGAAGACCGGGCGGAAGCGGTCTACGAAGGGGATCATGTAGGGGGCGGTGAAAAGGACAGTTTTCATAGTGACCAGTGTTCAGTATCCAGTAATCAGTTTTCAGGCGAGGCCGAGACGGCGGCGCATGAGCAGGTCGGCGATCTCGAAATCGGATTCTTCGTCAATGTCCACGGCTTCGAGGCGCGGGATCTCGAACATGAGCGGGCGTTCGCCGATGCGGTGGTGACGCCGGACCAGGTTTTCGCGGGTGAAGAGATACAGGCAGGAGTTTTCCTCGTAGACGGGCGGCAGGTCCTGGGTCTGGAGCAGTTCGGCGGGATTGTGGTTGATGGCGACCCCATGCTGGTCGTAGAGCCGCGTCTGCCAACGCGTGACCGAGAAGAGTGAGTCGTAGTTTGGGTAATTGGTAATTAGGGATTGGATGGCGTGGGAAACGGTCTCGGCTTTGAGCAGCGGATTGGTGCTGTGGGTTTGCAGGTAGAAATCCGCCGGGGCCTGGGCCGTGTCATGGAGCAGGATGTCGTTCATCGGGACGGTATCGGCGCGCAGGGCTTCGGGGCGTTCGATAACGCGTACCTGTGGAAAGTGCTGGCGCAGGCCGTCCATGACGGGTTCGGAGTCGGTATCCACCAGAATTTCGCCGATCTCCGGAACGGCCAGCAGGGTTTCGAGGATGTGGTGGAAGAGCGGTTTGCCCGCCAGCAGGCGGTAGTTCTTGCCGGGGACGCGCTGGCTGTGGTGGCGCATGGGGACGAGGGCGATGATTGTAGTCATTGAATTATGAGAATCGAATCTTTATTAATTTGACGGGCTTTCCGCTAATTCTAGAAACGGCTTGAAAATATTGCTCCTGCTCAGGTCGCAGCCTATCGGTCGGACCTTTTACTTCACAGAAGAACCAATCAGAAAGATCTTCGGCATAAACCAATAAATCTGGCAATTGAAAAGCACGCTTCTGAGAGCGGATAAAAGCCAACGTTTTTTCATCGGCTAGCTGGTGCCAAATTTTCTGTTTGCGCGGGTGTGCTTTGTATTGGTACTTTTCAACAAGACTTAGATACCCGGTACTTTCATAAACCTTCACGGCAGCGCACCACTCATAAAAGTGATATTGTGGCTGATTATTTGCAAGCCGGCAATCTTCTTTGTCAAATATTTGTGGAAATTTCTCTGCCCACTCTTTCCATATAACTCCAGACATAAAATGATCCCGCCACGAAGAAGGGATTTCATATTCTGCAAACAATTCGATTCTTTCCATATCAGCCATTATACCGAATCAACCCAATAAAAAAGCGAGATGGTCGTCGCGTCTCGCTTTTTTGGATTTTTACCTATTACCCCGAATTTTGCCTTGCCATGAAAACCTCCAGGCTTTTGCGCGCATCCTTCCGAATTGCGGACTGGACGAACGGCGTCCAGCCCAGCAGCAGCCCGAGCGGACCGAGGGCCATGGCCGACCATTTCCACAGGTTGAAGCGGTCCTCGTGACGGATGATTTTGCCATCCTGGAAAACGAAGGAGGCTTCGATGACGTTATGCACGCGGCGGGCGGACTTGGAGAAGGTGTAGGTGGCTTCCCAGTGGGCGCTGCCTGTCGTGTCATCCACCCTGACATCACTGAACGTAATTTGCAAATCCTTGCCGCGAGCGCACAGCATCCGCCACATGGAGGTTGCTTCGGCGCCGCGCAGCCTCCCGAAGACGGGATCGGTAAAGGTCACCTCGGGATGGTAGCAGGCGGTCATCCCGTCGGCGTCGCGGGATTGGAAGGATGAGTAGAAGGTTTCGATTAGTCTGGTGTGGGAAAGCA
>DYKX01000179.1 GCA_020722375.1 Anaerolinea thermophila | reverse complement strand
TCCACCAGTGACAGGTAGTAATTGAGCATAAAGCCGAATTCGATCAACCCTGATAAAATCATAATGATCAGAGGAAAGGTAATGGCAATTTCCACCAGGCTTTGGGCCTTGAAAGCTTTCCTCCGACCTTTATTGGGTTGGGCGGAATTTTGTTTTTCGCGCTTAAATAACTTCATGGAGTTGTATCTCCAACGGTCATAAATCCCGGGTTCTCTCCAGTTAACTGGATGTGGGGCGGTTCGATCTTTTTTAAGATTAAGGCCGGTACCACGTTTATTACAATCGTGCTTAAGTACCGGTTTTCGCTTGAATCACGCTCACTTAAGCAAAATGTAAAGTGCTCCGATGATCAGGAAAGGCGCGTAAGGGATGGCTGTATAAGCCTGGTAACGTTTTGTCACCAGCATCCCGATGACGATGAATAATGTAATCAACCCGCCAAACAGGATCGAACCCAGCAGCCCGGCCACGATCAACGGCCAGCCCAGGAATAGACCGAGAACCCCGGCAAGCGTGACGTCGCCGAATCCCAGGGCGTCTTCGATTGGCTCGCCCCTGCGTTTCGATATTTGTTTGCTGAATAACTGGCCGAAAGCGTATAAAATATACATGAAGCCCAAACCGGCGACGCCGCCCGCGAGGGTCTCGGCTAGTCCGTGCAGCATCGTCCCGATGATCAAGCCGAGCGCCGCGCCCAACAAACTGACCGGGTGCATGACGATCCGGTGCTCCAGGTCTATCACCATGACGACCAGCATGTAAACCAGGACGATGAACGTGATCCAAAAACCTAATCTTGTCGGCGGATTGATCCAGATGTATATCGCCATAGCCAGCGTCAAGGCCTGGACGACGATTGCCCTGACGCGCCAAAATTTGCCACACGCCTGACATTTTTTGAAGAACAGGTAATCTCCCCAGGCCGCTTCCGCATTACAATGCGGACAGGCCGGCTGGGAGAGTCTGCGGGTGGCGGGCAGCACGTCGGAGAGATAATTGACCAATAAGGCCGCCAGCCAGCCTAAAATAACCGGTACCAATATAGAAATGTTCATCTTTATCATTATACTCCAAGCGACTTTCGGTTGATATTGCGAATTCGACAGATGTAAGTTATTTGTAATGTAGCCGAATTTTGTTCAAAACGAAGGCAAATTCCGATAAACCTGCCGTAGCGCGGAATTCATTCCGCAACCAAACGATGAGCATCGTGCAAAATCTTCGCGGTTGGCGTAGTTTTTATAGAGCAATACTATAACTCGTGATTTCCCGGAGATATTTTCCTGGATTTGCAAAAATTTCTGGCGTTGATTCGACAAAACTCAAAAAGAACCCTGGAATTTCAGCCGAGTCTGCGCCTGTAACGGCGAATGAGCCGCGATTTCCACTGAGGAGAATACAAAATGGATAAGTACATCATCACCGGGGGGACACCGCTGGCCGGGGAGGTCGTGCCAGCCGGCAACAAAAATGCCGCCCTGCCGCTCCTGGCCGCGACCCTGCTGTCCGACGAGCCGGTCATTCTGCGTAATGTGCCTCAGATCAGCGATGTCCTGGACATGCGGCATTTGATCGAAAGCCTGGGTGTCTCCGTAGAGACCCTGGACGCAAACACCTGGAAAGTCACAGCCCGAAACGTCCGCCCGGCCGATCTGGACCCGGACCTGTGCCGCCGGATCCGGGCGTCCATCCTGCTCGCCGGGCCGATGACCGCCCGTTCGGGACAGTTCCGCCTGCCGCCTCCAGGGGGTGACGTAATCGGCCGCCGCCGGCTGGATACGCACATCCTGGCCCTCAAAGCGCTCGGCGCGAAAGTGCAGTATGACCGTATGTTCGAGTTTTCTGCCAAACGGCTCAAGGCTGCCGATGTTCTCCTCGACGAAGCCTCGGTGACCGCGACCGAAAATGCCATCATGGCTGCCGTTGCCGCCAAAGGCACCACCATTTTGCGCAATACGGCATCCGAACCGCACGTGCAGGAACTCTGTCGGATGTTGAACACGCTCGGGGCCAAAATAACCGGCATCGGGTCCAATACGCTGATTATCGAAGGCGTGGACAAATTGCACGGAGGGGAGTTCACCATTGGCCCGGATTATCTGGAAGTGGTCAGTTTCGTCGGCGCGGCGGTCGTGACGCGCGGCGAGGTCCGCATCAAGAACGCCGGTCCGCAATACCTCGACATGGCGCGGATCGTCTTCCGCCGCCTGGGCGTGGACTGGCAGGTGGACGGGGAGGATATCGTTGTCCCTGCGCGCCAGAGACTGAAGATCGAACCCGACTTGGGGAATGCCATCCCGGAGATCAAGACCAATATCTGGCCGGCTTTCCCAACCGATTTGATGAGCATTGCCATTGCGGTCGCCACGCAGGCGCGCGGCAGTGTCCTGTTCCATGATTGGATGTACCCCAGCCGCATGTATTTCACCGACAAACTGATCAACATGGGCGCCCAAATCGTGTTGTGCGACCCGCACCGCTGCATCGTCACCGGGCCGACAAAACTCCTCGGCGAGAAAGTCGAAAGCCCCGACATCCGGGCCGGGATGGCGCTCCTGCTGGCCGCCCTGGCCGCGGAAGGCAAATCCACCATCCGCAACATCCGCCAGATCGAGCGCGGCTACCAGGACGTGGACAAAAAACTGCGCGCCCTGGGCGCAAATATCGAGCGGGTCAGCGAGTAAACCGCCGTCTCAAGTTGGAATCGAAAACGGCAGCCGGTTCGTTTGGCTGCCGTTTTCGCTGGGAAAGACGTCGGAAGTCTTGAGTCTTTGCAACCGGGATGCTCCCTGGAAGGCTTCCGAAGTCTCGTGGAAATTACGGGCTGTTGAAATTGTACTTGTCGTTGAAAAAGACCAGGGTCCACTTGTCGGGGTTGTTGATGAACAGCGTTCCCGAGAAAGTCTTTTTGCCGACGTAAGCTACGAAGGTATAGGTGCCCAGGGGGACGTAGATCGTGTTGTCGTATTTGAAAGATTCGTGGAAAACGGCCGGGCCGGTGATCCACAAATCAACCGTGAAGTCCGAGTTGTTGACCAACAGCAGCGGCGCGGGACGGTCGTAGCGGTTGATGGCCGTCGGCAGGGATGTGGCCGACCCGGTGGCCGTCGCCTCGGGTGTGGCGGTTTCGCTCGGCAGGGAGGTCGGCGTTTCGGTTGGCGGCAGGGGCGTGGCCGTTTCCGTCGGCGGGATGGAGGTCGCGGTCGGCATGGCGGCCAGGGTCTGGGCTGCCATCGTCCTGGCCAGGGCTTCGGCTGTCGCCTGCGAATTGGCCGCGGGGACTGTTGCAGCCGCCGCGTCAGGGCCGCAGGCGCTCAACACGACTGCGGCCAGGATGAAGGGTATCAGCTTTCGTTTCATAAGCCTCATAAGCCGGGATGTCGTATCCTGCTCTGGGTGGGTTGCGTGAATCATAATGCAACGTCCCGCAGGTTTTCTCTTGCCTGGAGCGATTCTCCCAAACCTGCGGGACGTCGTCGGTTGTAAACGGGATTAATTCGGCTGGCTGGTCACTTCCATGAATTGCGAGACCACGTCCCGCAGCATCCGTTCCGGCAGCGCCCCCACCTGGCGGTGGACGACTTTGCCGCCCGCCACGAACAGCATGGTCGGGATGCCTTGCACGCCGAACCTGCTGGCCCATTCGGGATTTTCGTCGGTGTTGACTTTGGCG
>DYKX01000178.1 GCA_020722375.1 Anaerolinea thermophila | reverse complement strand
GCTCTGGCGCTTCGTGGACAAACCCAACACGCGCGGACATGGGTGGCTGTCCTTCGTTTTTGGCTGTATGGTTCACTCCGTGATTGACGTCTTCACCCATTACAATGACGGTCCCGTGCTGTTCTTTCCCTTCGACTGGTACACGCGCTTCTACAGCCCAGTCAGTTACTGGGACAGGGCGCACTATGCGAGTCAATTCTTCTGGGTGGAGTTGGGAATCAATATCGTTTTGCTGGGATATTTGTTTTTACCGAAACTCATTCGGCAGTTCAAGAAAAGGATTTCATAGCAGGTCAAATCAACTGTCTGGCTATTTGATCTTTGCGTTTGCCTTGTCGGTATCTTTACCGTTTCTTCATAAACTCTTTACAGTTTCCGCAAAAAACCAGACTAAAATCATGCGAATTATCAATAAAGGAGTTTCTACGAATGAAAAAACAAACGGTTACGGTGATCGCCACCACGGTCATCACCACCATCATCCTGATTGCCGCCCTCATCTACTTTCTGCCCATTATTGGACCGCGCTACCTGCACCCGATGATGATGGGCGGCAGCGCGCCTGTCGTCGCGTCCGATTTGGATACCTCCACCTCCGTTCTCACCAAACAGGGGTTGTTCCGCGTTTCTTATGCCAGCGAATCCACGCCCCCGCCTCTCAACCAAATCCACACCTGGACGATCCACGTCGAGACCGCCGACGGTCAGCCCGTGGATAATGCCGAAATTACCGTGGATGGTGGAATGCCCGACATGGGTCACGGTTTGCCGACCAGCCCGCAGGTCACGCAGAATCTGGGTAACGGCGATTATCTCGTGGAAGGCATGAAATTCCAAATGCTCGGCTGGTGGGAAGTGCGCTTCGACATCAACGCAAACGGGCAGAGCGATACGGTCACCTTCAATTTGATTCTGGAATAAAAAGAACGTCCCGAAGGTTTTGTGGAGAAATTTCGGTCGTTTCATCCAACCTTCGGGACGGTTTCAACTGTGGAGTAAACAAACATGAAACGCACAACCTTGACCTTGTTCATTGGCGGAATCCTGCTCACAGCGGCGGCAATTGCCATTTGGTCAGCGACCCGCTCCCCGTCGTGGAATGAAGCGGAGATCGGCATCCTGCGCGGGTTGTGGATCGGCAGTCTGCCCGCGCTGCCTCCCGACCCATCCAATGCGTATGCCGACAATCCGCAAGCGGCGGAGTTCGGTCAGAAATTATTTTTCGACACGCGCTTCAGTTCGAACGGCGAAGTCGCCTGCGCCACCTGTCACCAGCCTGAGTTGATGTTCACCGACGGCTTGCCGCTAGCGCAGGGCGTTGGCACGACCACGCGCAAAACGATGACCATCGTCGGCACGGCGTACAGCCCGTGGATGTTTTGGGACGGGCGCAAAGACAGCCAATGGGCGCAGGCGTTGGGACCGATGGAAAGCCCCGTGGAGCATGGCGGCACGCGCACGCAATACGCGCATTTGATGGATGAATTTTATCGGGACGAATACGCCTCCCTTTTTGGACCTCTGCCTGATTTCTCCGACTTCGAGCGTTTCCCCGCCTCGGCTGGACCCGTGGACGCCCCCGCCGCCCGCGCCGCGTGGGAGGCGATGACTCAAGCCGACCGCGACGCCGTGACGCAGGTGTACGTGGACATGGGCAAGGCGATTGCCGCGTATGAACGCCTCATCATGCCCGCGCCTTCGCGCTTCGACCAGTACGTGGAAGCGCTGTTGAATAATGATAAGAAAGCCATGAAAGCCGCACTCACTGATGATGAAGTGGCGGGGCTGCGTTTGTTCGTTGGCAGGGCGCAGTGCATCGGTTGTCATAACGGTCCTCTATTCACCAACAACGAATTTCACAATACGGGCGTTCCGAGCGCGCAAGGCTTGGAACTAGATGATGGGCGTGCATCTGGAGTGATAAAAGTTCTCAATGATGAATTTAACTGCCTGAGCCAGTGGAGCGACGCGGGCGAAAATGACTGCGCCGATCTGCGCTTTGCCACAACCACAGGCAAGCAACTCGAAGGCGCGTTCAAACCGCCGTCGCTTCGCAATGTCGCCGAGACCGCGCCGTACATGCACGCGGGTCAATTTGCGACGCTGGAAGACGTGTTGGCGCATTACAACCATCCGCCCGTTTCGCCCGTCGGTCACAATGAGTTGGAGCCGCTTGGGTTGACGCAAAGTGAGATGGCGCAAATCATCGCTTTTCTGCGTTCTTTGAGCGGTGGGGTGAACGCTCCAACGGAGTTGTTGCAAGCGCCGTGATTTATTCCATTACAAAAAACTTCCGAAGCCTTCAGGACTTCGGAAGTTTTTTTATGCTGCCCGATCCCCGCCTTATCCGCGATCTGCCAATGCCTTGAACACCAGCGCCATGATGGCTGTGAAAACGATGTGACCCATCAGGCTCATCCACTGCATTTGCCCGATGACAAAGATCATCTCGAACATGCCGAGGATGGCAGGCATCAGGATGAGCGCGCCCAACACCCACCAGATCACGCCGTAGACCACGCCCGCAATCGCGGCGGAGCCCCAGGTCTTCGAGAAGGCAGGCGCAAAGTGACCGTATAACGCGCCCGTCACCGCGCTGATCAGCGCGTGGACGACCCAGCCCACTGTTGCGTCTTCGACGCGGATGAGCATTCCGATCATTGGCATCATGCCCATACTTGCCATCATGATACCGAATGGCACGCCGCCCGCCAGTCCGCCGAGCGCGCCAAACCAAAGATTGCGGGTGTTAACTTTCATCATGGAATTACTTGCAGTTGTCATGGTCTCTCTCCTATAAAGTGAAATGTGAGCGCGCGCCGCGCTCTCCCGAATAGAGATAAACCCTGTCCAAATTCTTGCCCTTTTCCATCCATGCAGAAAACTCATCCTCCCGCCAAAATCGAATCAATCATGGATTTCAACGTCTCGAAGGTTGGAGGACCCACCAACTTTTTCCCGTTCACCAAAAACGATGGCGTGCCAGGGAAGGCGTATTCGCGCTGGGCTTCGTTCAGGCTCTGCTCCACTTTGGCGCGGTTCTGTCCGCTGTCGAGACAGGCGTTGAAGGTTTCAGTATCCAAGCCAATCTGCGTGGCGTAACCCTTCAAATCATTCACGCCGAGCGCGGAGGCGTTCTCGAACAAAACATCGTGATACTCCCAAAACTTTCCCTGGTCGAACGCGCACTGCCCCGCCTCCGCAGCCTTGGGAGATTGCGCGGTGATGACGGGGAAATCCTTCCAGACAAACTGCACCTGGTCGCCATACGCCGCGATGACCTGCTCCCTAATTCCCGCGTTGTGCCAGGCGCGGCACGCGGGACAGCCGAAGTCCGCGTATTCGGTGATGATCACCTTGGCAGAATCAGAACCAATTGTCGGGTTGGAGGCGAGGCGGGTTTCATCCAGCGGTTGGGCTTTGGGACGCGAAAAATTCCAGAAGATTGCGCCAATCAAAATCAACGCCAGCGCACCGTATCCAATCCACTGCCGTCTGGCTTTTTGCGCGCGGATTTTTTCCTGTCGTACCTGTTTCTGGCTCTTGCGATTTTCTTTGCTCATGGTTGCTCCTAATTCTGTATCTCAAATAAATGTTCTCTTGGAAACTTCACATAAACCTGCTCTCCATACGGGAACATCGGCGCGGGCATGGACATGCGGGCGCGCACACTCATTTCACCCACC
>DYKX01000033.1 GCA_020722375.1 Anaerolinea thermophila | reverse complement strand
GTACCGCAAAATTCATTTTGCGAATGATCGAGGGCGAAATAAATTTCGCGGTACTATTTCAACGGCGCAGAAAACAGGCAGGTGTATTCCGCGCCCGACGACTTCAGATCGCTTTTGAACAAATGGACGGCCGTCACTTCGGCGCTTCCCAGCACGCCGACGGACGTCTGCTCGAGCGCGGCGCGGATCTTCTGCTGGTCGCTGGCGCTGACCTGCTGGCGGACGCGGCCGAGCGTCAGGTGCGGCAAGAAGGGACGCGTCTCCGCCTCGTAGCCGAGACGGGTCACCCCCGCCTCGATGCCGCGTTGCAGGGACGACAGCGCGGCTGGGGCGTGCATCCCGATCCAGAGGACGCGCGCCCGCCGCGGGTTCGGGAAGGAACCGAGTCCGCCGATCTGCATCGAGAATGGCGCGCAGGTCTGCGCTTCGGCGGTCAGCATCTGCGCGATCAAATCCACGTTGGCGGGCGAAATATCCCCGATGAATTTCAAGGTCAGGTGCATATTTTCGATGGGCACCCAGCGGACGAGACCGCGCCCGAGCGCGGCGCGCAGGGATTCGGTCTGGTCTTGAATCGCTTGTCGGATCGAAAGGGGGATTTCCACCGCGATGAAAACGCGCAGGAGTGTCATACGTTGGTGTCAGGTCAGGCTTTCCACGGCTTGTTTGAGTTCGAGGTATCCCACAGGTTTGGTCAGGTACACCGACGCGCCCGCGTCCATGCCCGTGCGGATGTCGCCGGGCATGCTCTTGGCCGAGACCACGATAACAGGGATGTCCATCAGTTCGGGCTCGCGGCGCATGAACTTGAGCACCTCCAACCCCGAAACGTCGGGCATCATCACGTCCAGAATGACCACGTCTGGTTTTTCCTCCATGATGGCTTTGATGGCAGGCGTACTGCTGAACATCTTCACCACGCGGAAGCCGTTGACGCGCATCATCTCCGCGAACAGTTCGGCGGCATCGGGTTCATCTTCCACGACCAGGACGGTTTTTTGTGCAGGAGACATCGTGTGCCAAAAATAGCACAAGATAAGGGAAATGACAAGAGGCCGTAAGGTTTGGCGAATTTGTGCGGTCTACAAAGCATTGGAGAACACCATGACCGAACTGGAAGAATTTCGCGCCGCGAAGGATGACTTCTTCGCCAGTCATCCGCAAAGCCCGCTGACGGCGCTTCAAAAAGGGACCTTCGAGGGGCTTCGCTATTTCGACGAGAATCCCTCGCTCCGATTCGAAGTGGCGGTCACTCCCTTTCCCGAGCGCGAGCAGGTGGAGATCCAAACCTCCACAGGCGACGTGCGCGTTTACACGCGTTTTGCCCGCTTCCAATTCTCTGTGGACGGGCAGGAGGCCGAACTGACCATCTACGAAACCGAACACGGCTACTTCCTGCCCTTCGTGGATTCCCTCGCGGGGACGGAGGCCTATCCCGCAGGCCGCTACCTCGATGTGGACATCCTGCCTGGCAACCGCTTCCTCGTGGACTTCAACCTGGCCTACAACCCCTACTGCGCCTACAATGACGCCTGGTCCTGCCCGTTGACTCCCTTCGAGAATCGGCTCAAAGTCCCCATCCGCGCAGGAGAGAAGATCTTTCGCGAGTAACGCAAATTGCCAAATTTCTTTACAAAAAAGAGACAGCCGCTTGATTGTGACTGTCTCTTTCTATTCTTCAGGAGTCTTGCGCCTTTGCCAGCACATCCAGCAGGGCTTCGTACTGGTCGTTGCATCCCGAACACATCTCCAGGTGCTGGTGGATGAGGGGCATCAACCGCGCCGCATCCTCCTTGCGAAATTCGATCTCGACGTACTGGTCAATGGTATTGAAGACCTCTTCGCAGTCCACATCGCAGTTTTCGAGATAGCGGATCAAATTCAGGCAGTCCGCGTCTGAAAGTTCGCTCTCGGCGTGTTTCTTTTTTCCAAGTCGCTTGAACCAGTCTATTAATCTCATGCTTATCTTTTGAGTTGACGATGAGCGGGGAAAATTTCTTACCCTTGCTCGAAGGCGGTCAACACCTCTTGCGCCGAAAGGCCTTCCAGCGAGAGGCGGCGCTTCAACCGCAGGCGGGCATCATGCAGGAGTTTGTAGAGGGCGTTGCGATTGGTCCTGAGCCTTTTGGCGGCCTCCTCCATGGGCATATCCTGCACGGAGAGGAGCAGCAGGGCCTCGCGCTGACGGTCGGTCAATTCCTCGGCGATGATGCGGCGGACGCGCGTCATCATGTCGGCGCGCTCGACGGAGGTCTCGGGGCTGGCGCTTGAATCTTCCAGAAGGGATTCGGGCGCGGGCGCTTCCTCGTCGTCCACCAGTTCGTCCAGAGACGAGTCCCGCCAGCGTTTGCGGCGCAACTCCGAGAGCGCGATGCGGATGGCGATTTTGTGCGCCCAGGTGGTGAACTGACTGCGTCCCTCGAAGGTGTTCAGGCGGTCAAGGATGCGGAGCAGGGATTCCTGTGTCACTTCCTCCACAAGGAATTCAAATTGCGGTTCGGAGGGGGAGACCCAGCGCGAGAGGGCGTACGGCAGGCCTTTCGCGATGACGGCGCGCAGGTCCTCCAGCGCAGCGTCGCGGGACGGGCCGTCGGATTGCAGGTCTGCAAGCCATTCTTCGTTGGTGCGGGTGGGCATGATGGGTTGATTATAACGGAAAGGAGGGGGAGAGAGCAGAGAATAGAGAGCAGAAACCAGGTTTCTCACAGAAACCTGGTTTCTAAATGGTGGGCGCGGAGGGGCTCGAACCCCCGACCTCATGTGTGTGATACATGCGCTCTAACCAACTGAGCTACGCGCCCGGGGACGATGGGCATTATAGCCGAGGCGAGTTTGTTCTGCAAGTCTTTTTTTGACTCCCTCTCCCTTTGGGAAAGGGCTGGGGTGAGGGCTACGGCGGCGGCAGGTAATCCCACGGGTTCACTTTATACGTCCCGTGCATGATCTCGAAGTGCAGGTGCGAACCGGAGGAGTTGCCGCTGTTACCGACCGCGCCGATGGTCTGCCCCTGACCCACGCTTTCTCCGCATCCCACCCAGATCGATTCGAGGTGGGCGTAAAGCGACTGCCAGTTGTCGCCGTGGTCAATCATGATCATGTTCCCGTAGCCGTAGTTGTTCCAGCCAGAGTAAACGACCACGCCCGCGTCCGTCGCATAGACTGGATCGCCCATCTCGCCGTCAATGTCAATGCCCCAGTGATTCGATTCGGGAGAGTAATCGTAGCCAGAAAGGAAATGGTGCGCGGCAGGCCAGACGTAAGTCCCATAGCCCACGTTGCCGCCCGCCACCGGCCCGCAGGCGCCCGGTCCCCAGGCGCGGGCCGTGGCGGGGTCTTCCCGTGTCACGCCAATCGAGGTGGGGAACTCGCGTTTGCCACCGGGGATGATGAGCCACGTCCCCTTCGGGATGTCGGGGTTGGCATAATCGCCGATGGTTTCGGGGTTGAGATGATTGCCAGGGTAATCAATAATATCCTGCGCGGTGACGCCGAAAAATGCCGCCCAGTCTTCAAAACTAATATCGCCCAGCCACTCGTAATAGACACCGTTGACGGGCAGGATGTTCAATTCCTGGCCGGGGCGCAGGGAGTGCGGATCGTCCACCAGCGTGTTGTAATTGCCCCACAGGATGGTCTGCGGCTGGAGACCGAACTTCTCCGCGATGCCGAAGACCGAGTCCCCGTCCTGGACGGTGTACTTGACGATCTCCTGCCTCGGGCGGGACGGGACATTGGTGTGCGGGTCGGCGAGACGCGAAACGCCAGGGACGGCGGAGGAAATCGGAGGCGGAATCAGGCTCGGGTCCACGAACGGAGTCGGGGTCGGTCCCGCCGCGAACGCGGGACTGAGTCGCAGCGATTGCGGCATCCTGTCATTGAAAATGCTTAACAGCCAGATGGCCGCGACGATCAGGATGAGGGAAAGCAGGGCCGTCCCCACGCGCAGCATCGATTCGCCCAATCCGAGCGAAAGCAGGACAGTAGTCCATTCCGCCAGCAAATTGCGGCGGATTTTTGGAGGTTCTGGTCTCTTTGCCGCGATTTGGGCGTTCTCTTTTGGGTCGCGCGGTTTTTCTTCTCTAAATTCGGGGTTCATTCATGTGCCTCGGCTGTCATCATACCCTCGGTAAAAAGTGACGTCAAGTTGGCTTCTCATGCAGGTTTAAGCCGTGGCGCGGCGCACTTCGGGGTTGGCAAGATGCAACCCGCCGATGGTGACCAGCATGACCAATCCGCCCAACAACAGCGCGGATGGCACGCCCCATCCCTGCGCGATCCCGCCGATGAGCAGGCTGCCAAACGGAGCCACGCCCTGGAGCGCCCACAAGTAAACGGCAAAGACGCGCCCGCGCAGTCCGTCGGGGATGCCCATCTGGATGATGGTGTTCATGGTGACGAGTTGCGTCACCGAGCCGTAGCCGATGAGCGCCATCAGGATGAGCGCCAGCGTCAGGTTGGACGTGAAGGCCATCGCGAACAACGCGGCGATGAAAACGGACTGTCCTACGGAGAGAATAAAGCCCTTGCGCGGGTTTCGGCTGAAGTAGGCCGCAAAGAAGGCCGCCGCCAGCGCGCCCACTCCCTGCATGGCATACACCTGGCCAGTGCGCGTGGCAACGATGGCCTCGGTGTCCTGCGCGGTCTGCAACACATCACGCGCCAGCGCGGGGATCTGTTGGAGCAGGGGCAGGCCGAAAAGTCCCACTAGTGTAGCCATCAGGATGACCGTGCGGATGAGTGAATTGCCGCGGATGAACCCGAGCCCTTCGCTGAATTCCGACCGGAGATTGAGGAGCATCCATTTGAACGGGACGGTCACACGCGGGACCTGAAAGGGGGTGCGCGCCACGAGCAGCCCCCCAATCACGAACAGGAAACTGACGCCGTTGACGAGGAACACTGTCCCTTCGCCGCCGCTGGCGAGCAAGGGAGCGGCCAGCACGGGCCCGAGGATGCGTCCGAGGTTGAAGGCCGTGGTCTGTAAGGCGATGGCGGATGGAAGCGCCTCCCTGCCTGCCAGTTCGATCAGCATGGCCTGACGCGCCGTGATCTCGATGGCGGAGGCTGTCCCGAAGACGAAAGCCAGCAGGGTGATATGCCAGATTTGGATCTGCCCGCTGAAGGTCAGGGCGGCGAGGCCGAAGGCCTGTAGCGACATGATGCTTTGCAGGATGATGACCGTCTTGCGTTTGTCCCAGTGTTCGATGAATACGCCCGCAGGCAGGGCGAGCAGGAGGGTGGGTAATGTCGTCGCAAAGCCGATCAGCCCGAGGTCAAAGGGACGACCCGAGATTCGGTACGCGAGATACGGCTGGGCCGTGTTGTGCATCCACGTGCCGATGACGGAGAGGAACTGTCCAGCGAGAAATAATTGGAAGTCACGTGAGGCGAGGGCGGGGAAGCGGGAGGATAGATTCAAGGATGAAGGTTGAATAAGGCGGGATAGGGGATACGCGTTACGAGTTACGAGTTACAAGTTACAAGTTACAAGTTACGAGTTACGAGTTACACGATACCTGTCTACGTGTGTACCTGTGTACTTGTCTACGTTCTCACGCTGGAACCACCAACTCTGCCCGATCATTGCTGGGACTGTTGACCAGCGTGCTGACAGGGTGCGCGGACATCTCTTCGGCAGGGAAAGGTTGGAGCAGGGGGAGCAGGCGGTCGGGAGTCTGCGGCGCAGGGTCCAGCCACTGGGCGTAGGCCGAGGGCGGCAGGATGACGGGCATGCGGTTGTGGATGGCCGCCATCAGTTCGTTCGGTTCAGTGGTGATAATGGTCGCCGAGCGGACGGAGCCGCCATCGGGCGAAAGCCATTCGTCCCAGAGGCCTGCGAAGGCGAAGGGTCGACGCGACTTGAGGAAGATGAAGTGCGGGACTTTGGCCTTCGTCCCAGGCTGGGACTTCCACTCGTAGAAACCGTCCGCAAGGATGAGACAGCGTTTGTATTTGAACGCGCCGCGGAAGGAGGGCTTTTCGGCCAGCGTCTCACCGCGGGCGTTGATGAGACGGTTGCCCATGGACGGGTCTTTGGCCCACGAGGGAATCAATCCCCAGACGAAGAAGTCCGCCGCGTTTTTGCCGTCGTTGGGAATGGCGAGGATGGGCTGGGATGGGACAATATTGAAACGCGGTGCGAATTTGGCGGGGAAGGTGTAATCTGCAAATGCGTCTTGTAGTCTGGCTGGGTCAACGGTTAAGGTAAAGCGTCCGCACATGGGGAGTCCTTTGCCACCGATTTTCACGGATGAAGATGGGGTGATTGATGGTGGCAGGATTCTATCATGCGTGCGGCAAGAGGGGTAAAAAGTTGGCTCATCTGTAAAGAGTGTGCAACGTGACAGTCACTTTAGAAGTGACTGTCACGTTGTCGCACAGATTCTACACATGAGCCAAAAAGTTTACGCTTTTAGCGGGCTTCAAGGTAATAATTTTTCGGCTTTCTCAAATCAGGTCACTTGACGATACAGCACGCGGACCCGTTCGCCCGTCAGCAGGGGCACGCCTCGTTCTGCCCAGCGCTGGAAATGCGGCGTGTGGCGGTGGGCTTCGAGCGCGGCTTCATCCCGATAGACTTCGTAGAGCATGAAGCGGGTCGGGTCGTCATTTTGCTGGAGCAGGTCGAACTGAATCACGCCCGTCTCCGCGCGGCTGGCCTGAACGTTGGCGCGGGCTTCGGCAAGGAAGGCTTCCCGTTTTTCGGGCTGGACTTCGAGATAGACGACTTGAACAAGCATGGTTGCCTCTATTCCCAAAATATCTCCGTCCAATGCACGGGGTGGTCCGTGGCCGACTCGGGCGGCAGGATGTAGAACGGATTGCGTACGCCTAAATTCGGCGAGACGAAAATGTGGTCGATGCGGTTCTCACCCGACATATCCACGCCCGCGCCGATCTCGGACGGGTAAACGCTCGTCCACGCGTTGACGTAAACGCTATCAATCAGTTGATAGGCCTCTTCGTAATCACGCAAATTAAAATCGCCCAGCGCGATCACGTAGGGTTTATCCTTCGAGCGCGCCAACAATGATTTTGCAAAAACAAGCATGGCAGTATCCGACCCGTCAGGGTGGACGTTGTAGAGGCTGATGCGGATGCCGTTCACTTCGATTTCCGCTTCGGCGGCGCCGATTTCATCTTTATCACTGAAGGTGAAAACCGTGCGCGTGTTCAACAGCGGATACTTCGACAGGATAGCCGTCCCGTAGGTGCCTGTCCCTGTGGTGGGGCCGTAATACGAGTAGTAGCCGAGATTTTCCGCGAAGTAACGCACGTAATCGTTGTTGTTGAGCGAGATGCGCGCCGAATCGGATTCCTGCAAGGCGAGAATATCGGGCGAGACTTTGCGGATCAGCGCGAGTTGCTCCTCGAAGGATTTTTCTCCAAAGTCGTCGTTGGACTGTTGGGTGTTGAAGGTCATCACGACGAGGGAAGTCCGCTTCGCCGCGTCGACCTGAACGCGGGGCGCGGGCAACGCGCGGATTACCGTCCCGACGAAGATCGCGCCCAACAAAACCGCCCAGACCCAGTGGAGTGACACTCCCTTCGTTATGCTCGACTCGACTTTTTTCCCGCGCCAGACGATCAGCGTGATGAGTCCCGTCAGTGCGAAATACGGAAGCCAGAACTGATTCCGAAACGGCGGGCTGACGGGTTCCACGTAGCCCCAAACGTTGGTGAAGATGTGAGCGAAGATAAGCAAAATGACAATGAAGCCTCCCAGCAAAATCCCAGGGACGAGGTCGCGCGGGGACGGCGCGGCCAACCGAAGTCGGTCAAAGAAGAGGCGCAGATCCAGGAAGAGGACGGGGAAGAGCAGGAGGGTCAGGTAGAGCGGAATCTGCGCGGCGAAGGTGGGGGAGGTCACAACGACGGGCGGCGAATCAGGCGTCGGCGGGAAAGGGACGCGGTGCGCCAAAATGGTGGCGGTCAAGCTGAGGGTGAGGAGCGCGTTCCAGAGGATGAGTCCGCGCGGGGTGACGCGGTCCAGCCAGGTCGGGCGGAGAAGCGAGAGCAAAATCCAGCCGAGGGAGAGCAGGCTGATGAGGACGACGATGAGGGTGTAATTGCCTTCCGTCCAGCGGGCGATGACGGAGGGAGCGGAGAACGAAAACCAGACGAGTGCCAGGACGAGGAAGAGTCCGAGGATGGATGATGTGACGCCGCTCTTCTTTTCGGTCGAGGCGGGCGCGTTTCCGAAGTCCAGTTGCAGGAGGAGCAGGCCGAGACACAGACCGAGCGCCCAGCCGACCCAACCGCCCGCGGGGATGAGCGAGTAATCGAGACCGAGTCCCGTTGTGCGGAGGAAGACCGAGAGGCCGAGTGCGAGGGCGAGTCCGAGCGAAGCCCACAAGCCAGTCTGGGCGCGGTCCTCTTCTCTGGCTTTCGCGTTCAGCAGGAGGAGGAAGAGACTCAAAACTGCAAAGGTCGCCGCGCCCGATGCCAAGACCTGCTGGGAGGTCTTCAAATAGGGAAGCGCGCCGCGCGTCAGGAAGGTGAGTGCGAAGGTGAACCAAACCAAACCGCGCGGAAATTTTTTGTAGAATGGAATGAGCAGGATGGGCGAAAAGAAGAACAACACCCCTGCCGCTTTTTCGTCCAGCGAGGTGTTCATCAAGTCCATGATGTAGATGGACTCGACCAGCGTCCCCGCGGATTGAACGAAGAAGAGAAAGAGGATCGCGAAAACGAAAATGACGGGGAAGGACTTTTTCATGGCAAGGCTCCTTTCACAAACGATGCCCAGTTGAACATATCTCCGTTCCAGGTCTTACCGTTCCGAGTTTAGATCCTCGGTTGATTCCTTCGCAACACCCATCGCAGCAATATCATAAATACCGATAACCCAAAGAGCCAGTCCGCCAGCAGGGGTGTCATTGGCACGAGGACGCCGATGCGGGCGGGCATCCCAGTCATGAACATGGACGCTTGAAACAAAATCCCAAAGACCACACCGATCAGACTGTAGTTCGCCAGGTCGCCATGAGAATAGGAACCGAACAGTAGAATGAATGTGCTGACAACGCTAAAGATGGCGAGCAGGTCATTGATCTTTGTGCCGATCAGGGCAAAAAAATATAAGACTTCCATTTTGAAACACTCATCCTTTCAACCGTCTCGCGTCTCCCTCCCTCGCGGTCACACCGGTCGTATCGAGATGTTCGAGGAACGCCTGCACGTATTTGCGCGTCGTCCCCAACAGGTCGCGGACTTCCGCCAGCGTCACCGGTCCCTTTTGCTGGATGGCGGACTTCACCTTCGTGATCATCGTTTCATAATCCTTCGTGCGGAAGACGACCTCCTGCGAGACGGCGGTCAACTCGCCCATTTCGATCAGCGCGTTGTAGACTTCCTCCCCGACCTCGGCCTGACATTCCTTGACGCTCGGCGGCCCGAACGGATTCGCGGCGAACTTCCGCATCAACCCCGTGACTTTAGCCTGATTCTCCCCATTGAGCGTTACTTTGTGGGAGGGGTGCGCGACAAACGCGGCGGAGTCTGAGAGAATATTGCGTGTTGCGTATTGCGTAAGGAGGGAGTTGAAGACGCGCGGCGTGAGTCTGAGTTTGGACTTCAACTCTTCGCGCGGGATGCCTTTGCGAAGTGGGAATGACTTGTGATATTCACTGACGATCTGCAAAGTTTTATCCTGCAAAGTCTGCCATTGCGCGGCGGTCATCACGAGACTGTCCATTCTCCATTCCCCATCCTCCATGTTCACAAGCATGCCATTCCCCAGCAACTCCTCCAGCGCGGATGCGGCGGTTTTCGCCTCCAACCGCGAGCGCGCGATGACATCTTTCGCCGTCGCGGGACCGAGGGCGAACGCGGCTTCGAGCAACACGTCAGCGGGGGAGCCATGCGAGAGGGATTCCAGGGATTTGAGCACAGACTCGTCGAAGCGTTTGTGCCGTCCCTTCGGATGCGGATCGACGATGATCCCGCCGCCGAGCGTCTCGCCAGGGGAGGGGCGGCGAACGATGAGACGGTCGCCGCGCACGCAGACGAGCGGGTCGCGCAGTTCGAGTTGCGCCCAGCCCTCCCCGCCAGCCGCGAGTTCGTCCACGCCCAGAATGCGGACGGCCGCGATCGTCTCTGCGGTGCCGAGGAAGACCTTCACTTCGACCGCATGTTTCAGCGGCGCGGAGATGTCTTTCAGCAGGCGCAGGCGGATGTCCACGCGGCGGGTGGACTGGTATTGATTCGGGTGGGCGACGACTTCGCCGCGCTGGATCTCTTCGAGCGCGACCCCCGAAATGTTGACCGCCGTCCGAGAGCCAGGCACGGCGCGTTCTTCTTTTTTCTTGTGCGTTTGCAGGCCGCGCACGCGTCCCTTGTGGCCGCTGGGGAGGATCTCCACTTCGTCGCCGATGGAGAGCGCGCCGTCGGTGAGCGTCCCTGTGACGACGGTGCCGAATCCCGCCATGCTGAAGACGCGGTCAATGGGCAGGCGCGGACGTCCGAGATCGGGACGGGACGGTTTATCCTGGAGCAGGGTTTGGATGTTGGCAATCAGTTCAACCAGCCCCGTTCTGTTTTTGGCTGAAACGCGCAGGATGGGCGCGTCTGCGAGGACCGTTCCCCTCACGGCGGCGCGAACGTCACTCGAGACCAGATCCAGCCAATCTGAGTCCGAGGCGAGGTCGGTTTTGGTCAGGACGATGAGTCCCGCAGGGATTTGGAGCAGGTCGAGGATGGCGAGATGTTCGCGCGTCTGCGGCATCACGCCCTCGTCTGCGGCGATGACGAGCAGCGCGGCATCGATCCCCCCGATGCCCGCCAGCATGTTCTCGATGAAGTCGCGGTGACCAGGCACATCCACAATGCCGACTTCTTCGCCATTCGGAAGCGTGAGCCAGCCGAAGCCGAGGTCAATCGTCATCTCGCGCGCTTGTTCTTCTTTCAAGCGGTCGGGATGGACGCCCGTCAACGCGGCGATGAGTGTGGACTTGCCGTGGTCTACGTGGCCTGCTGTGCCGATAACTCGCATGGTTATCCAGTCGTTGGGGCACAGCAGATCTGCTGATGACTATAACGCGCAATCGTCATGCTGTGCCCTTACTTGGTTTTCTTCGCAGCCGCCTTCTTGCCGTGTCCCATGATGCGTTCATAGGACGTGAGCCATTCGTGCGCCCAATTCATCAGTTCCTGCATCTGGCGTTCGGTGGCGTCGGTGGTCTGGTGCAATTGATCCTGTGCGGTCTGCACGACGTCATCGAACGCGCTGACGCGTTCTTCGGCAGATGCGACGGCCGCGCGCAGTTCGCGGATGGATTCGTCCTGCGAAAGGGTATAACTCGTCCAGCGCTTCTGGTCTTCGGCTTTGAAGGCCACCCATTCCTGGCGGGAACGTTCGTCGGACAGGCGTTGGATCTCGGTGATCTCGTTGATGCGGCGTTCCAGTTTTTGGCTGAGTTCCAGGTAGGTATCCTGGGCTCGTTTGGCGGCGCGGGACGCTTCCTCGGCGGCCTGTACCTGCGTATCGAGCGTGGCCGCCTGTTTCTTGAACGCGTCGACGCGGTCGTTCCAATCCTTCCAGGCGCGGTCGCGTTCCACCTGCGCGAGGGTCTGCTGTTCGATGAACACCACCTGCGCCTGTTTGCGCTCGGCTTCGGAGGCCAGCAGTTCGTTCATGCGGTTTTCGGTGATGCGCAGGCTGTCCATGTTCAGTTGCATTTTGCCGCGCGTCTCGTCGAGGCGTTTTCGCAGCGCCACCAGGTCGCCCTGCAGGTCGGCGATGCGTTTGATGTCGGTGCGACGCGCTTCCTCGATGGATTTCTGTCCGCGCAGGAGCGGCTCGTGCGCCGCGGCGATCTCCTCGGCGCGGGCTTTGATGTCGGCCATGGCCTGTAAGATGCGGATCTCCTCGGCCTCCCTGATCTTCAACGACTTGCGGATGTCGCTGACATCGAATGCCTTGCGGAGTTCGTCAATGGGACGCTGGAGTTTTTCGATCTCTGCCTGGTGCCGCTTGGCTGTTTCGAGTTCGCGTTTCTGCGCCTTCTTCTCGATGTTTTCAATGGCGGCGTTCATGTCCTTGCGCTGTTTGGAAAAGATTTCGTCGAACTGGCTCAAGCGCGAGGACATGACGGAGAGATCCGAAAGTCCCTTTTCCAGCGACTTGAGTTGTTTGGTCAGCGCGGCCACATCCCGCTCGATGGATGTCAGTCGTTCTTCGGTGGCAGTAACGGCCTCTGTGGTCTTGCGCTGTTGTTTCTCCAGCCAGTCAATGCGTTTGATGAGTTGCTCGAATTCCATGGATTGCTCCGAGGGGATTTTTTAAGATTGGGAACGGGCAAATTATAGCACTTCACTGCCCGAGGTTTTCGAACAGGGCGGGCAGGCTCTTGAGCAGGAATTGGGATGCTTGCGGGAAGAATCCCAGGGCGATGAGCGCCAGCATCCCAAGCGCAATCAACACCAACTGGGTGCGCGTCTCGCGGGACGACCAGCCTGTTTCGGCATCCGAGAGCGTGGTCACCCCCAGGGTGCGGACCGCGCCCACCGTCAGTCCGAGCAGACCGAGCGCCAGCCAGAGGGTGAGTCCGATCGATTCGCGCGCGAGACTCTCCAGCAGCGCCAGGCGGACGGGGAATCCTGCGAGCAGGGGGAATCCCGCGGTGGAGAGGTGTGCGAAGATCACTCCCATGGTGGCAATTGGCAGGACGCGTGCCGCGCCCCGAACCCTGGAAAAACGAGGCGTCTCGACCTGGTTTTGAATGGTCGAAAGTGACATGGCCCAGACCGCCATTCCCAGCCCGCGCGGGATCATCTGAAGGAAGACCAGTTGGATCCCGCTCATGGCGCCGAGGCCGATGGCGGTGAGCAGGAAGCCCGTCTCGGCGACGGCCGCGTAGCCCATCAACCGCCCAAGGTGATGCTGGAACGCGGCCCACACTCCCGCGCTGACGATCATCAGCAGGCCCGCGACGCGCAGAGTGTTCATCAAGTCTGTGGAGAGGCGCAGGAACGGGTAACGGTCCAGAAAGCCCATCGCGAACAGCGCGGTGGTCTGTGGAAGGACCCAGAGCAGAAAGCCGACGAGGTAGGGAGGAGCCTCCTCCGTCAGCATGGGAATCCAGGCGTAGAGCGGAAAGACGGCCAGCAGGAAGGCAAAGCCCAATTCCAGCATGGCTGTGGCCTGAAGGGTCAACGCCACGTCACCGGGGCTGGTTTCCACACCTGCCAACAGCCAGCCCGCGAACAGGATGAACGGGATGGCCAGCGTCTGGAATGTAAGGTAACGGACGATGCCGCGTCCAGGCCTTTGATTGGGAGGCAGGAGCATTGGGACGGAGAGCAGGACAGCGATCTCGATGAAGACGGCTGCAAACAAAAAGGGACGGACCGCGATGGACGCAACCAGCAGAGCGAGGATCGCCATTCCCATGGGAATCAGTCGCCGCGCCAGCCCAAGTGATTCAGCGCCGAAGAACCACATGGCCGCCAGCCCGTAGAGAATGGCCAGCAGGGGGCCATCGGCGGTTTCGAGCACGAGACTGCGTCCGAGCACATTGAGTGAGCCAGCCAGTTTGAATGAGAAGACGCCGCTTCCCAGCGCCACGTCAATGGGGAGGAACATGGCGATCAGGCTGAGTACCAGCGCGCTCGTCCCACCGAGGATGGTGAGGACGCGTTCGTGACGGAACAGGAGCAGGAAACCGCCCAGCGCGAGGGGAAGGAAGATCCACAGGATGGGCGCGTTCATTCGAATTCCTCCGCCTCTTCGGAGGGGGCGGCGGTCATCAGGTACGCGCCCGCCAGCGCCAGTCCGAGATTGACGATGGAAAGCAATCCCGCGAGCAGGATGGATGTTTCCACAGTGGCGTACAGGAGTTCGAAGCCCGCCATCACCGTCAACAGGCCGAGGATGACGCGCAGGACTTCAGCGGTCAGGCCGAGATGCAGGAGACCCATGCCCGCCAGCAACAGTCCGCCCGCGATGACGGGACGGCTGATGCCCGGGATGATCGTCTCCACTTGCGGTGTGGACGCGATGACGAGGATCACCACAATGGCGGCCGCGAACAGACGAAAGAGTCGTCCCTGCGGCCACGCGGATTCGCCGGTCTGCTCATGCTCGGCAAGGTCCAGCCGCGTCACGCCCAGGGTGGCGGTGGCCATCCAGCCTGTCACCAATTTGATGGAGGCCAGCCCGAACGGCCAGTGCAGCGTCACCAGCCAGAACATGCCGAGATATTGCGCGGCCAGAAGGCCCAGACTCCAGCGCCAGTCGCGGCTGGTGAGCAGGCCGATGGAGGTGATTAGGAGCAGGCCGACGGCCGCCCAGGAGATGATGTTGGAGATCATATCAGGGGACCCTCGGCGCGAGCAGAGAAAGGAACAACACAAGGAACAATAATGCCCATAAAATTCCACCGTCCCCTTCGAACATGGCCGAGATGGCTTCGCTCAGCCGTCCCAGGGAGCGATAGAAATTCCAAAACGCGCTATAGAAAGAATCCAACCGAGAGGGTTCGCCCTGTTGCGGACGAATCCAATGCGCGCGGATGGGGTTGAGCCAGCGCAGGCGCGGCGTCAGCCAGAGCAGCGCGCCAGTGAGCGCGGCCGCCGCCAGTCCCGCGGGAAGCGTGCCGAGGAGACGCGCGCCGTCCCAGCCGAAGAGTCCCAGCAGGGTGAGGACCGCCAGCGGGAGGCCGATCCCAATCGGATAGATGTTGCGCGCCCAGGCGATCTGCGCGTCGAGCGGGACCGAGGCGGCGGGTCGCAGAGTCTGACGGATGAATCCCGCCGCGAGCAGGGCCTGTGCCGTGAGCAGAATCGGCCAGGTCAGCCAGATTGCCCAGGATGAATCCGCGTGGACGTCCCAGCCGCTGGCGGTGGGCGAAAACGGCAGGGAGGAAATGCCCCACAGTCCGATCACCAGCAGGATGCGCTGGAGGAGTTTGTGTTGAATGGATGAAAGAAAAAGCGCGCCGCCCGCGAGCACGAGAGCCGAACCCCAGGCGATGGAGCCAAGCGGGTTGCCGCGCAGGGCGGCCGCGATGGCGAAGGAGGCGAGGGTGATGACCCAGTAGGGGCGGCCGGCGAGTTCGTCGGGAGAGCGCACCCACATCCAGCCGCCGTAGAGGCCCGCGCCCGCCGCCAGCACGAGCAGGAAGGGCGCCAGCGGGGATACGATTCCCTGCGCGGGGATGCGCGCCAGAATCACGAGGCTGGACGCGGCGGGGACCAGGCGCAGGGTGGTGCCAAAGCCGCGTCGCACGGCGGATTCGGTGGCATACGCCAGGTGGAGCGGTAACACGCCTAAACGAAGTCCCGCGGCGAGGATCAGATACACGCCGACCTCGGGCAGGGGTGCGCGGAAATCAAGAGGAACACCGCGCGATAAACTGACCCATCCTGCCCACAATACCAGTCCCATGCCAACGGCGCGCGCCGCAAAGCCCACCACCACGCGTTCACTGGCGCGCCCTTCCACAGAAACCAATTGTGAGAGGAGTTCGGTCACGTCGAGCGCGGCCCAGGCCAATACGAGCGTCAGCGGGTTATCGGCCAGCACGGCCAGCAGACCGAAGCCGACCAGGGTCAATGCCCCAGCCCACGGAAACGGCGCGGGAAAATTTTCGCGCACCACCGCGGTCAGGATGACGGCCAGCCCGAGCGTGGTCAAGGCGAGCGCATAGGGCCAGTTCACGTGGTCGGCGAGGAAGATCGGCGAACTGGCGAAGAGCGCGGCCGATCCCCACGAAGGCAATTCCAGCAGGAGCGGCATACGCATCTGCCACAGGAGCACGCTGACCCACGCCAAAAACGCGCCGCCCGCCGTGATCAGCCAGGCAAAGCGGTAATTGGGGCGCATCACCTGCAGGATTGCCAGGGCCAGCGCCGTGACGAATAAAAGGAGAACGCTGATTAAAATGAACATTGCAGAGTGCGGGTATTTTATCAGGTTTGCCGCGCGGGACGCGGGATTGTTGTACAATCGGCGGCATGACCTTGATTTGGAATTCAGGCCGACGCGCGACCCGAGCCATTTTCTCCTCCGCAAAATGGATCGGCCTGCTGGGATTTTTCCTGCTCGTGATGACGGCCTGCGCATCCACTCCCGACGCCGCGCCGACTCCTGTTTTTGTAGAAGTTCCCCTCACCCAGACGCCCTTCCAACCCCAGAGCGGTATCCTGCCTGTGGACACCGAGTCCGCGCCCACGCCGCGCCTGCCTGTGGACGTCACGCCGAATTTCACGCGTCAACCGCAGACGACCGCCACCGCATCGCTCCCTGACCCGTCCCTCAACCTCCTCGTTGACATCAACCCGTTGACGGGTCTGCCGCCATCCGATCCCGCCCTGCTCGAGCGGCGTCCGCTGGCCATCAAAATTTCCAACTACCCGCGCGAGATCCGTCCGCAATATGGATTGACGCTCGCGGACCAGGTATTCGAGTATTACATCGAGTGGGGCGACACGCGCTTTATCGGTGTCTTCTATGGCGCCGACGCGAAAAAAGTCGGCCCCGTCCGCTCGGGACGCTTCTTCGACGAACACGTGGCGCGCATGTTCAACGCCTTCCTGGTCTTCAACTACGCCGACCCGCGCGAATGGAATTACCTGAAAGGCAGTGACCTGTACCCGTATCTGGTCATCCCCAGTTGCACAGGGGGAATTTGCCCGCCGTTCTTCGTCTCGCCCATCAACGAAGTGCCAGATGCGGAGCACTTCACGCATTACTTCGACACCACGCGCTTCAACGAATTTGCCAAAGAGAAGGGCGTCAACAATTCGCGCCAGCCCATTCGCAATGGATTTTTCAGCGAGGCGATTCCCGAATCGCAAACCAAAGTCAATCGCATGTACACCTGCTATTCCGTGCGGGATTATAGTTACTGGGAATACGATCCCGCCGCGCGGAAATACGTCCGCTATCAGGAAACGGTGACGCTCGATCCCGAGGCGGGAGTCACTGAGAAGGTGTACGCGCCGCTCATCGACGCGGCCACCAGCCAGCAGGTCAACGCGGAGAATGTGGTATATCTGCTCGTTTCTCATACGTTTGCCAACAAGTTCAACGCTGAGGATGAGGTCTATCACATCAACCTGGTGGACGAAGGACTCGCCTACGCCTTCCGTGATGGCATTGTCATCCCTGCCCGTTGGGCGCGTCCCGAAAAAGAACAGCCCCTCATTCTGACCACGCTCGAAGGTGATCCCATCTTCCTGCGCCCCGGGCGGACGTTTTACCAGGTCATCGGCGTCACCTCCCTCCTGCAGCAGGATGGGGATGTGTGGAATTTCGAGTTCCAGACGCCGTAAATTTGTTGCGGTACAATCGAATTTGAAATCATTGGAATCCTGAAGTTCTACTTCAGGATTCATCTCGCAAGACGATGGAGTAACCATGTCCACTGACCCCAGTTTCATGAGCAATTTTGCCCTCGTGTTGACCGGCTTTGGCGGCGCGTTCCTGGTCGCGTTGTGGGTC
The DNA here is from genome assembly GCA_020722375.1 of Anaerolinea thermophila. GTDB lineage: Bacteria > Chloroflexota > Anaerolineae > Anaerolineales > Villigracilaceae > Denitrolinea. The sequence goes on along the minus strand of DYKX01000033.1, from coordinate 5,787 downwards.
AGCCTCGTGGTGTGGACGTATCGCGACATCCGCGCGCGCGCCCGCGACCCGCTGGTGCAGATTCTCTCGGCTTTGCTGGTGGCTGTGCTCAACATCCCCGGTGTGCTGGTCTATCTCATTCTCCGCCCGCAGAAGACGCTCGAGGAGGAATACCAGCACACGCTCGAAGAGGAGACCCTGCTCCAGGCGTTGGAAGACCAGACCCTTTGTCCGGGCTGTGAGCGCCGCGTCCGCGAGGACTGGCAGGTATGTCCGCATTGTCAGACGCGGCTCCGCAAACCCTGTCTGCACTGTGGCCGCCTGCTGGAACTGCCGTGGAATATCTGTCCGTATTGCGGGACGGTCGTGCCCGGCGCGCGCAAAGAAAATGCCGATCTGGATGACGCCCTGCGCGACCTGAACTTTGGCGAAGAAAAACAAAAATGAAACTGGACTCGCTGACCCTCACCCACTTGCGGATGCCGCTCGTCACGGCCTTCGAGACCTCCTTTGGGCGCATCACCCATCGCGAGTGCATCCTGGTGACTCTCCGCTCGGAGGGCCTGACGGGCTACGGCGAATGTGTCGCGGACCGTGATCCGGGCTACTGCTACGAGACGACTGGCACGGCCTGGCACATCCTGCGCGACTTCATCGCCCCTCTCCTCCTCGGACAGGACGTTGCCGATGCGGACGATTTTCAGCGCCGCGTGGAGGGCATCCGTGGACACCAACTCGCCAAGGCGGGCGTGGAAATGGCGATCTGGGACCTGCTCGGAAAGCGCGACGGAAAGTCCCTGCGCGAAATGCTCGGCGGCGAACGGACTCAGGTGGAGGTGGGCGTCTCGATTGGCCTGCAAGCCTCGCCTGAAAAACTCGTCCACGCGGTGGCAGATTACGTGTCGCAGGGCTATCGGCGCGTGAAGATCAAGATCAAGCCCGGCCGTGACGTGGGCGATACCTCCGCGGTGCGCGCCGCGTTCCCCAATCTGCTCCTGCAAGTGGATGCCAACTCTGCTTACACGTTGAAGTCCAGCGCGGCGCTCAAACCCCTCGATGACCTCAACCTGCTCCTCATCGAACAGCCCCTCCACGAAGATGACATCTGGGACCATCGCAAACTGCAAACAGAATTCAAAACCGCCATTTGCCTCGACGAGAGCATTGTCACGCCGCGGCATGCGCGCTATGCCATCGAAATGGACGCCTGCCGCATCATCAACATCAAGCCCGGGCGGCTGGGCGGACTGAGTCAGGGCGTGGCCGTCCACAACCTGTGCAAAGCGCGCGGGATGCCCGTCTGGTGCGGCGGGATGCTGGAAACGGGCATCGGTCGCGCCTCGAACCTGGCGCTGGCCTCCCTGCCCGGGTTCATCCTGCCCGGTGACATTTCCGCCTCGAACCGCTACTACATGCGCGACATCACCAACGAGCGCTTCAGCCTGAACGCGGACAGCACGATCAACGTCCCCTCCGCGCCCGGCCTCGGCGTGACGGTGGACCCGTCCGCGTTGCAGGCGTTCACCCTCGCAGAGACGAGCCTCGCTCCGCAGTCATAATGAAAGACGGTCACTTTGAAGTGACCGTCTCTGCTTTCATCTTATGGGGTTGAAGAATATTCTTCCAGCAGGGTTTGGATCAAACCTGGGCCGCCCACTGGATTCCCATCCAAATCGTACGAACCGTAGAGCATCGTCATCGGGCTGAGCGCGTTGAACGACAGGGTGACCACGATATAGTCGTTTCCTTTGTAGCGCACGATCCCCGCGTCGGTGTTGATCGAGCCATTGACAAAGAACGCGTGTCCGTTTTTGCTGAAGGACAGGGCGGGCAGACTCCGACTTAAATTTTTCAGGTAGCCGCGCGCGGCACCTGGCTCATCCACGGCGAGGAGGTCGAAGGCCGTTGTGCGGAGACGCGCATCGCTCGTCGTGTAGAGGGAGTGGTAGAACTTGAAAAAATCCCTGGCTGTCAGCACGTTGGATGCAATGTAGGCGGGATCGCATTTCAGGATGGTTGTCTGACTGGCGCACAGGTCCTTCAGCCCGAACGTGGGCAGGGTGATCTCCTCCGAGCCGCTGGCGGCGTTCTGGATGACGGTGTCCCAGCGGAAGAGACCGCGGCGCGGAGACCCGCTCTCGTAGGCGATGCCCGAAAAGTCGTTAAACCACGCATTGAAATTGGTGATGGCGTTGGGGCCGCCGCAGGCAGGCTCGATTTGGATCGGTTCCTGCCTGGGGCAATTCTCCTGGATGAAAAGCAACACTTCGGCGGTGGCGGGATTCTGGCTTTGGGCGATCATCGCGTAGACTTTGTCCAGCACAAAGTAGCGCGTGTCGATCTCGCCTCCCGCGCCGTTGACGATCTGTCGATGCTCCGCGAAGAATTTGCCGACATCTTTCCAGTTTTCGGGGTTCGAAATGAAATCGGCCACCTCTCGTTCATATTCGGGACTGGTGAACTGGTCCACATTTTTGGCGGCTTCCGCGTTCTGGAAGTATTCCTTCCATTCGGGGCTGGACACGTCCCAGTATTGGCGGCAGGACGAGAGGAAATAGACCAGCACGGGCGCTTTGAACGCGGACGCGAACTGGAAGGGTTCGTCCGCGTTGATCGAGACGAGTTCTCGCTCGGCTTTCAGGTCGTAAATGTAGATGCCGATGTCGTCGGCTGTGTGGTCGGGGTGGCAACTGTCAGCGTTGGCGGGGAGAGTTTCGAGAAACCGTCGGGTGTAGTCGGGGAGGGGGGAAGGGCGCGGGGTTGGAGTCGCGGCTTGGGTCGGGACCGCTGTCGGGTAGGGGGAGGCGGTCGGCGTCGGGCAGGGAGTCGCGATGGGCGTCGCGTCGTCCGCGGGCTGGGGATTCGTCCCGCAGGCGGAAGTCGAGAAGAGCAGGATGAAGATGAGGAGAGTCTGGATGATGAATGACAGTCTTTTCATGGCGGCGCAATTGTACTTTAGTGTGAGGCCTAAAATTAAAAAAACGAAGTAGAATTGGCGGGGAGAAACTCTTATGAGCAGACAACGCACAAAACGGATTTTGGGTATGACCATACCCCAGTGGACGGTGCTGGGCGCTCTTGTTTTGCTCATCTGTTGCATTTTCGCCGGCGGATTCTATTGGCTGAACTCGATGGTGGCCGCGGCGTACGCGGTGCCTGACCTGCCTATGGCGGATGTGACCCCCCTGCCCTCTGCCACCTCCCTGCCCACCGAAACGCCCCTGCCCCCTGCCTCGCCCACTCCCATTACCTACAGTTCGTTGATTCCCGATGGCTGGCGGCATTACAAGTCGGATGCCGTGCCCGGGTTGGAGATCTGGCTTCCCTCCGCGTATGCCTATCAGACCGAGAAAATGAAGCAGGGCGCCGCGCCCATTTATGATGACGTGACCGCGAAAGCCGTCATGGACTTGTGGGACCCGACGCCCAGCCCGTACATGCTCTTCACCACGTTCAACGCATCGGTCCGCCCGACGTTTGCCAGCAACCTCGACGAAATGATCGACACCGATTTCGCCACACTGATGCGGAAGGGGCGACTGCTGGAGCGCGACGAGTTCGAGTTTCAATTGGAAAATTACCCGGCGCGCAGGTTGATCTTCGATATCACGCTCAACGGCGTGAACGCGGGCTTTGCTGTATACGTGGTGCAGTTCGGCAGGGACTTGTATTACCTGATTTTTGCCACTCCCTTCAATGAACTCTACACGCGCCTGCCCGATTTCGACAAGACGATCCAGACCTTCCGCATTGGGCCTGTCGTCCCGACGCCCGGTCCAAGCCCCACGCTGCCTGCTCCCACGAATACGCCGTTGCAATAGCGGCACGGAACGCGTCCGAAAAATCAATTCAAATACCCTCAACAACAAACACCCCTCCCCAGAGGGGTGAAATTCTTAAAAAGGGGGGTGGTAGAATCCCAATCCATGAACCAGCCATCAGACGCATCTGCGCGTTCCCCCGATCTCCGCACCGATGAATCCGCGCGGGAATCCAAATGGCTTCGCGGGTGGGCGGGATACGTCAGACCTTTCCTTTTGGGTAGTGGTCTATTGGTAAGTGATGCCGAGCCGCGACTTTCGTTCTTGGAACGCGAACACTTGCACCGCACTGCGTTCGGTGCAGTGCAGGTGTGGCACGAATGGGCGAATTTTACGGATAAACCAAAAAGAAATTCGCGGCATTCGCACATTCGCGAAATTCGCGTTGAAGATGATCACTTACTCCAATCCACCACATCCTTTTGCTCTTCGGCATTCTGGCGCTCACCTTGCTGGCCGCGGATGACCTGGGCGTGCTCGTTCATTCGCGGGCGCGTGGTTATCAGGTGATGGCGGTCAGCCCCAACCCCGTCCTGTTCGAGGCGGCGCACCTCGTCCCGCGCAAGGAAGTCCAGCAGGCGGCGCGCATCCTCCGTCTTGAACGCGGACTGTTGCTCAAACAGTTGCGCCGCGCGGGCATCCAGACGCTCGATTGGGACGTGACGCAACCGTTCGACCTGGCCGTGCGACATTCGTTGTCGCGGCTTCCGCATCACACGCAGATCGCAGGGAGTGTATCGGTATGAAGTTCGTGCAATATGTTGCTTTGGTCGTCGGGGCGGGATCGCTGGCGCGCAGTTATTTTGCAGACGGGCACGCTGCATCCGCCTATTGGATTCTCGGCCTCGGTGTGTTGTGGCTGGTGGGGGAAATTCGCCGCTGGCGCTGGACCGCCGCATTTGGATTCCTGTCCTTTGTGGCCGCGGCGGGATATGGCCTGTGGATCGGTCTTTCCGCGCTGTGGATGCTGGCGGGCGCGGTCGGCGCGCTCGTGACCTGGGACTTGTCCGATTTTCTCAATCGAGTTAAAGAGGCCGCCCCGGAGGACGAAGTGCCCGGGCTGACGCGTCGTCACCTCATCCGCATTGCCATCGTGACGGGGATCGGGCTGGTCTCTTCCCTCTTTGGGATGTTCTTTCATCTGCAATTTTCGTTCGAGTGGACGGCTTTCCTTGCCATTTTGTCCGCGCTGGGGGTGGCCTATCTCGTCGGGAGGATTCGGCGCGGGGAACGGTAGTTAAAGTTCTACAAGCCACTCATCCGCCTCGCGCGGCGAACGGAGATGGACGAGGTGCAGATGCGCGTGTTCGGGAAGCGCCAGCAAGAGGGGGATCTCACGCTTGCGCCGCCAGTAGGTCTTGAACAGCCAGTGGAACAGCGACTCCTCCGACCAGAGTTTCAAGTGCCACCAGAAATTTTCGCGGTTGCCGTTCCACAATTCCTCCTGAGTCCAGCCGCGGCGGAGACTGCGCGTCAGCAGGCGCCAGAAGACGATGGGGAACGGATAGTCCAGCCAGACGACCGCCTCGGCGCGCGGCCAGACCAGGTCGCGGACTACGTGATAATTCCCCGCCACCACCCATGACTGTGAGCGGGTCGCCGTTTCGACGCGTGCGCGGAACTCCTCTAATGTTGCGGGCATCCAGTTTGCCTGCCAGTGGAGCGCGTCCAGCTCGACGAAATCCAATCCCAGCCGTTCGGACATTTTCTGCGCCAGCGTGGATTTTCCCGAACTGGTGGCGCCGACAACGACCCATTTGCGATAAGGAAGCGATGAACTCATCCCCTTATTTTACGGGATATTTCAGGCCTATAGCAAATCTGAACAAAATTATGATACGATTCAATTAAAGACTATCCGAAAATTGCGGAGCGCGGACTTTGAGTCCGCTTGCCCCAGGCGGACTGGAAGTCCGCGATCCGATATTTGGATGGGGACTTTGAGTCCGCTTGCCCCAGGCGGACTGGAAGTCCGCGATCCGATATT
>DYKX01000177.1 GCA_020722375.1 Anaerolinea thermophila | reverse complement strand
CCTTTTGCACCGCATCCATCGACTCCGTAACGGTCTCCGGCATTCGGACGATTGGTTTGCCGTCCTTGACCGACCGCAGTTCGACGTGGTCCGCCCACAACGTGACGATCTCCCCGTCCTGCGGGCGGATGACCTCGCGCGTCAGCGGCAAAATGGATGGCAGGTCAGACGAGACGCAGGTGAAGCCCTCGCCGATGCCGACGACCATCCCCGAACCTTTTTTGAAGGCGTAGAGTTTATCGTCATTGGCGCGCCCGATGACAAAGGCGTAGTCGCCTTCGAGATCGCCATACGCCAGGCGGATCGCGTCAATGAATTCGTAACCGCGATTGATATATCTTTCAACGGCGTGAACGCACGTCTCGCCGTCGTTCTGTGAGCGGACGGTCATGCCCTCGGCGATGAACTGCTCGCGCAATTCGACGTTGTTGACCACGTTGCCGTTGTGCGCGCCGACCAGATCGCCGTCCGAATCCAGATGCGGCTGGCCGTTGACCTGCGACGGCTCGCCGAAGGTCGCCCAGCGCAACTGGGTGATGCCGCGCTGTCCGCGCATTTCAGCAATGTTGTACTTTGCTGCGACGGCATCCACCTTGCCGACATCCTTACGCAGGTCGATCTTGCCGTTGCTAATCGTCGCCGCGCCGACCGAATCGTAGCCGCGATAGGTTAATCTCTCTGCGGCCGCGATCAGGATGGGTCCAAGCGCTTCTTCTTTATTGCTTACAAAGCCGAAAATTCCGCACATCGAATTCTCCATTATTTCGTGAATTTGGAACATGCAAGAAAAATGCCACGCTCGAAGATTGCATGGCATTTAATGGGGCGGGTTTGCACTACCGCCAATTGTCAAGTTTCAGCGAATAACCCAATTTTTGTATTCGCTCATAGTGCGCTGTGTTGCCCGTGACCACTACCAGGTTGTGTTGTATGGCAATCGCCGCAATCATTGGATCGGCCCTGCCGATGGGTTGGCCTGTTTTTTCAAGGTCGGCGAATATTCGTCCCGCAGTAATCGAACAATTCTCGTCGAAGGGGAGCACCTCGATTGTCCGCAACCCATCCAGAAATTTTTTCTCTGCGTCTACCCGACCAATCTTGTGTAAACCTTTAACTACTTCCAACACAGTGATGACAGAGATGGTGAACCTGTCTTAATTCTCCTTGTATTCCATTGCCTTTGAAACGATAACGGTGTTCCTGGCCTTGAGAATTTCGGAGAAGATATCGGTGTCCAGCACTACCCTGGTCATTTCCCCTCATGGATGCGGAGTGGGGCGGATTCGCGCGTCTTCATCGCGTAGGTTACTACATCATCTATCATTTCCGCGTCATTTGCAAACATGCCAAGAAATGGGTCCACCTTTGCCAGATTATCAAGGTAAGCGCGTAGAGCGTCTAATACAAGCTCTGACTCTGAACGATTCGTCTTTTTTGCAGCGCGCTTGAGAGCCTGATAAACCGTCTTTGGGACCAGAAACTGTAGAGAGATGCTTTCTCGCATGGCAGCCTCCTTTGCAAGGCACAAGAATCATTATACTGTAATTCGTCTTCGCCTTCCCTATACCTCAATGCCTAGCCAGACGCGGATCAGGTAACCGATGCCAAAACTGAACGCGGCCACGCTCAGACTCAAGACGGCCATTTCCACGAACCGCGCGCGGAAGGATTCATCCTTGGCGACGGAGATGTAGTAGTTGAAGACCGCGATGATGATGACTCCCGTTGTCAACGCGATGACGAGATCGAGCAGATATGTTTCGGGGCTGAGCAGGTAGGGCAGGACGAGCAGGGAGACTGTCATAATGTATGCGATGCCCGTATAAACCGCGGCGCGCACGGGATGCTTGTCCGTTTTTTCGGAGCGGGTGGAGAGGTACTCCGACGCGGCCATCGAAAGCGAGGCGGCGATGCCTGTGATCAGTCCCGAAAGGGCGATCAACTTTCCGTTCTGGAGGGCCAGCGTCAGTCCCGCGAGAGCGCCTGTCAGTTCCACCAGCGCGTCGTTCAGTCCGAGTACGACCGAGCCCGCGTAGCGGAGTCGCTCCTCGTCGAGCATCCCAATCAACTGTTCCTCGTGGACGTCCTCCTCGTGCATGAAAGTTTCCGCCTCAGGGATGGTGCTGGAAATTTGCGCGTAATTCTTCTGGGCGGCCTCTTCGCCGCGCTCCATTAATTTGATGCCAAAGGTGAATCCAAAAATGCGGCTGATCCAATAGTAGAACCACATCTTGAACCAGTCGGGCTTCACGTCCTTGCCGCTGTACTTTTTCCAGCCGTGATAGTGACGCAGTTCATCGTCCGCGATCTGATCGAGAATTTTGGCGTTCTCAGGCGATTTGATGACCTGCGCCAGGCGTTTGTAGATATGATGTTCGGTAATTTCCGTTCGCTGAAAGGTTTCCAGAATGGGGCCGATATTTTGTTCCGTTGCCATGCGTGTTACTCCTGAGAGTGAGTTGCCTGTATTGTAAGCGAATTTCAAGCGGTGTGGGTCAGTCTCCCAGAAGCCACTCGTCGAAAAATCCGATCAGCCTTTTCTTGTATCGTTGGGGGTTGGACAGGAAAATTTGCTGATGCGGGACTTCGCCCTCCAGCCACAGGAATTTCGGCTCCCGCGCCGCTTCGTACAGGACCTGACCCGCGTCGGGCGGCGCGACCTTGTCCGCCCTGCTGTGGACGATGTAGACGGGACGCGGGCTGATTCTGGCGATCACGTTCACGGGGCTGACGTCATCGAGCGGGATGCCCGTTCGGATCTCCGCCAGAAATTTCGCCAGCGGATTGAGAATGGGGTAGGGGACGAGGTAGTCGAACTCGTCTTCCATCGAGGCGAAGGAACTGTCCACGAACAGCGCTTCGATCTCTGGATATTGGGCCGCGGCGCGGATGAGGGTAGCCGCGCCCATCGAGCCGCCCCACGCGCCAACGCGTTCGACATTGGGTTGCGCCAGTGTGTAATCCAGCGCGGCCTTCACGTCAAACACTTCCAGATACCCGACGGTGGAAATCTCTCCGCCGCTCTCGCCGTGCGCCCGCGCGTCCCAGGCGAGGACGCCGTAGCCTTTGCGCGCCAGCATCTCGTACACCCATTCGGGACGCTGGTCGCCGAATCCGTGCGCGACCAAAATCACCGCGCCCTTCTTCGGGGGCGTGTACCACGCGGCGAGATGGACGCCGTCTTCGGTAACCAATTCCACGTTTTGATAGGGGATGTTGAATTTGCGAAGCGTCTTCCCCTGCGGAATGTTACGCGGCGGACGGAGGATGTTGTCCACTTCCGCGTAGCCCGCCAGAAGGGTCAACGCGGCCAAAGCAAGGATGGCCGTGATAGTGATTTTCAAGATCGAACGGGCGCCGAGCCTTTTCATCGGGCTACTTCCTCGTCAGCCACTTTCGTCCGAGCGTGAACACTCCAACGGCTACCCAGACCGCATTGAGTCCCGTTGTGGCGTATGCCTGCAAATTAAGCGTGTAAACAACGAACAGGATTCCCGCCACGATGTTCATGCCCTGATACGCAAGAGAATCACCCTCGGTCTTTTTCATGGAGATCAGGGCATATGCAAGCAGGTAGAGGATCGAACCCGTCCAGCCGAGGATGTTGATGAGGAGAGAAGTGTCCATGCAAGGATTATAGCCGAGTCGCCTGAGGAGAAAAAAGCCTCGGAGATTTTCACCTCCAAGGCTTTGTTTTACTGATCACTGATCACTGATCACTGATCACTGAT
>DYKX01000032.1 GCA_020722375.1 Anaerolinea thermophila | reverse complement strand
CCACACCTAAATCCAGGCGTCATCCCCTGACCCTACCAGCCGACAAGTGGGAGTCTGCGCGATTTACAAGCCTTTTTCCCTGGGCAGTCGCCAGGACAGGCTGGCTTTAAGTTTTTTCTGCTCCCACCTGTGCCGCACCAGGTACAGACAAGCAGAGCCCACGCCCGCGTCCATCAGATTTCAAGAAAACGATTGAGCCGACTCGCTGAAGAGTCGGCTCAATATATGGACTACATCGTACGTCAGAAAATTTGCTACAACCCCGCCCCTGCCAGTACCCTCTCGATCCCCCCTGCCGTGATCAGATGGTGACGCGATTTGACGCGCTCGAACAACGGACGGGCATGCGCGCGCGACCAATCCGTCGCGGCCAGGGCGCGGAAGACAGGCATGATGTACAACATCCGTCCGATCTTCTCCGCGTAGGCCTCCACGCGCGGCAGGATCGCCTCGTATCCGCTGGCAATGCACAGGGCATAGAAAAACGATAAGTGCGCGGCATCGTTCCGCCTGGAGAGATCGAGCGCCTCCTCGATGCGCGGACAATCCGCGGCAGGGACAGCGGCGGGCAGTCCCTGCAGGAAGGACTTGACCTGAACGCCGTGCCAGTGTTCCACCTGGGCGGGAGTCGGAAGCGTCCCGTTCTTCTGGTAGGCGTTCAGCGCGGACTGCACTTCGTCGTACAGTTTCGATTGCGGCTTTTGCCAACTTTCGGGCATGCCAGGCTTATAGATCCACTGGTTCACGTCCACTTTCGAGAAAACCTCGGGCAGTTCCACCTTCATGAAATCGAGGAACGTCTCGGTGGTGATGGACTGGAACTGGAAACGCTTCATGTAACTCTGGATGAACGCGTCGAAGCGGACGCGTCCCACCGCGCGCTCACACTCCCGCAAAAAGAAACAGCCCTTGTAATATGGAATGTTAAAAGCCCTCGCCTCCTCCTCCGCATCCGTGCGTTTCAGGCAGGTGTGCGGCGAGTCCTTGCCGAGGCGCTCCATCGCCTCCATCAACTCGCGGGAGTGGAAGACCAGGTTCAGTTCATTGAAATCCCTCCCCTCCAGCGATTCAGTGATGCGCGTCTCGGCATAGGTTGTCCAGCCCTCGTTCAGCCAGAAATCCTGCCAGGTGGCGTTGGTCACCAAATTTCCCGTCCAAGCGTGAGCGAGTTCGTGCGTGATCAAATAAGTCTGTCCGCGTGTGCCGAGGATCGAGGTGGGCGTCAAAAACGTCAGGCGCGGATTTTCCATCCCGCCAAATGGGAACGAGGGCGGAAGCACCAGCAAGTCGTAACGTCCCCACAGATACGGGCCAAGCAGTTTCTCGGCCTCATTCACGCGCATTTCATTTTCTGCGAACTCCCACGCCGCGGCCTCGAGCATCTCTGGCTCGGCAAAGATTCCCGTGCGCGGGCCGAACTCGCGGAACTCCAAATGTCCGACCGCCAACGCGAACAGATACGACGGAATGGGCTGGGGCATGCGGAAGATGAACCGCCCGCTTCCCTCCCGACCCTTCGACTCGCTCAGGGCGCCGCCTTCCACCTGTTCCGCCGCCATGACAGCGGTCAGCCCTTTGGGGACTTCCATCTCCGCCGAATACGTGAACCGCACCGACGGCGTATCCTGGCAGGGAAAGACACTGCGCGCGTGGATGTTCTGACACTGGCTATACAGGAAGGGATGTTCTCCGCCGAGAGTCTGCGCGGCGGTGAGCCATTGCAGGGCGCTCGCCTCGGGCGATGTGCGGAACTCCAGCGTGAAACTGTTGTCGCCGTCGAGACCCTTCAAATGCAGGCGGGAGCCGAGAGTCTCGTGGCTGGTATCGTATTCCCAGGTTAACGCGCGGCCATTGGCGTGCGCCTTTTGCATGTCTATCTTGAACGTGTCCAGGAACAGCGGCCCGCGACGCGGCGCGTCCAATTGATAGGTGGCTTTGATGGCAAGTGTATTGGTTGAAAAATCGGTCTGGATGTGAAAGTCAATGTGACGAATCCGTCCCTGCGAGAGGTCAGAGTAAGAAGTCGGGTCATAAAGGGTCATCGAATGCTCCGGCGTATCCGTGTGGTTCTATTTTACCGCGTTGATGAAATCTGCGAATAACCCATAGGCGGTTTCATCGGGACCGCCCTTCATGCCCGGTCGCTCGGAGACGGAGACGGAATAATCGGGCAGCACATCTGTGCGGAAGGTGAGTCCAGTGGACGAACCCATCATCCCGTACAGCGGCGAGGAGGCCTCCACCAATTCGGGAGCGACGCGTGCCCGCACCGAATCCCCGTCCCGTTCTGCGGAGGCGACGAGTTTCCAGCGCTTCCCCTCCGCTTTGGCCTGTTTCACCATCTCAGGCGTGATGCCGCGGATGCCCGTCCGATCCACCTGCTGGGGTTTGAGCGGCTTGTTCATCAGCACGGTTGCCAGCGCGGCCACCTTGATGGACGCGTCCCAGCCGTCCACATCACCCGAGGGATCGGTTTCCGCAATGCCGATGGATTGGCAATACTTCACCGCCTCGTCGAAGGTCTCGCCCTCCTCCATGCGCGAAAGGATGATGTTCGTGGTGGCGTTGATGATGCCCTTGAACGATTGCAACTCCGCCGCTGGAAACGCCTCGCGGAACGTGGCAAATAGCGGCGTCCCGCCCAGCACCGTGGACTCGAACCGAAACACTTTGCCTTTCGACTCGGCGAGGGCGGTCAACTCGCGATAGCCATGCACCACCGTCCCCTTGTTGGCAGTGCTGACGTGCATCCCCGCGTTTAGCGCGGCGCGCACATGCGCGATGGCGGGCTGTCCCGTCTCATAGTTGACGGGGGAATTCTCGAACATGAAATCGGCGGAGGAATGTTGGATGACATCCAGAGAAGAAGTAATGGGTAAATGGTAATTGGTCATTGACGCGATGGATTGGCCGCTCTCCATGAGGGCAAGCGCCTTGTTCAGGTCAATGCCGTTCGGGTTGACGGCACAGCCATGTCTGCCTGTGGCGATGCCAGTAACCGAAAACGTAATTCCATAGTCACGCTCAAGCGCAGACTGTTTGCGCATGAGCAGGCGCGCCAGCGAGCGGGCGACGTTCCCGAAACCGATGAAGGCGAGTTTGTAGTGCATGAAGTCTCCTGATTGTGGGACAAATTGCCAATTTGTCCTACAGTGGACAAATTGGCAATTTGTCCTACAGTGGTGGATAGGGAAAGGCACGACGGTCCGCGGGCGGAGGGGGAAAGACGCGGCCCGCGAGCAACGCCTCCGCGCGGGACTGGAGGGCGGTCACTTCGCCCGGGCTGAGATAACGCTGAAGGTCCACGCGGCCAGCCGAAAGTCGGGAGAGATGCGAGAGCAGAGAGTCAGGAATCGGTTCGCCGGCGAAGTCCCAGATGACGGTCCGCAATTTGTCCTCTTCGTGGAAACAGAGTCCGTGGTCGATGGCCCAGAGTTTGTGCGCGGCGTCGAAAAAGATGTGACTGCCCTTACGGTCGGCGTTGTTGCAGAGCAGGTCGAACAGGACGACGGGTTTGAGCAGAGTTTTTTCCTCGTCAGTGAAGTTGAAATAGTGGTGATTGGGATCGTACTCGATGAATTGCTGGAGCGAGCCAGGGCCAAACGGCCCATCGCGGAGGACGGTGAACGGGACGAGGTCGAACCCCAGCGCCTCGCTGACGAGATACGCGGCGACCTCGCGCAGCGCGAGGGTGTTGTCTTCGAAATCCCAGAGCGGTTGCTCGCCTTTGCTGGGTTTGTAAACGGCTTGAAGCGTTTGCCCCTCGTGACGGACATCCACAAGGAAGGTGTAATTCGAGCCGAGCATGAACTGGCCTTTGAGTTCGATCTCGCCCTGTTGAAGTGTGCGCTGGAGATTGAGGTCGGTGGGCATAATGGGATTGTACTGTAAAGTATTCGCAAGTTCCACTCGCGGATTTCAACCCATGGTTGTAGCAAAGTCAGAAAAACATCAACGCGAATGCCGCGAATTTGCGAATGAGGCGAATAAACCCAAGAAAATTTGCGAAATTCGCCCATTCGCGTTATTCGCGATGAGAAACCCCTGACTTTGCTGCTGCCATAGTTTCCAACCCGCAAACATCCAACCCGCAAACCATTGACAATTTAGAACATGCGTTCTATACTGTCAACATTGTCCATTTCTGGTTCCATCTCTCAAAAGGAGTTCAAGATGAACCGTAATCTCAACCTTCAACTGATGCCATTCCTCCGGGGAACCGCCCTGAAACGCGGCGCCATCTTCGGCACGATTTTGGTGGCGGCGCTGGCAGCCTTCGAGGTCTTCAATTTCAGCACCACGCAGTTCGCCCTGCGGGATATGCTCGGTGACATTACCTTTGGAAGAATCCGCTGGGCGACGATCCTCGCGCTGGCGTTCTGCGGGATGGATTTTGCCGGTATCGCCCGCATCTTCACCCCCGAGCAGGGACGCGACGAACCTGCCGAGGTTTGGTATCTCTTCGGCGCGTGGCTGTTGGCCGCGGCCTTCAACGCCGGCCTGACCTGGTGGGGAGTTTCCGTAGCCGTCGTCAATCACCAGGCGGCGGGAGCGGGGTTGCTCTCGCCGGGCGTGATGGCACGCGGCATCCCCGTCTTCGTGGCGGCCATGGTCTGGTTGATCCGCGTCCTGATCATCGGGACATTTTCGGTGGCGGGGGAACGTCTCTTCACGGTGGCGGAGACGCGCACTTCGTATCGTCCTTCGTACCGTCCAGCCGCGCCGCGGGAAGAGCCCAGTCCCCAGCCGCGCCCGGCCGCCAACCCGATCCCCAATTACATCAAGCCCACGCCCCGGCCCTTCCCCGCCCCGGCCGCCAACATGCGGACTCCCGCGAACGTCGAGCCGACCTATCATCCTGTTGGGATGACCGCCAGCGGGCGTGAACAAAATGCTTCCGTACGGAGGTGAATCCCAAATTTCCGCACCTTTCCAAAAAAGTCCCATCCAACACAAAGAGACGGCTCGCATGAGCCGTCTCTTTGTTTAATTTCACATGGTCGGGAGACACACAGGTCTGCCCCTGCGTTATTAGGTAGTGGTCTATTGGCAAGTGATGCCGAGCCTCAACTTTCGTTCTTGGAACGCGAATGGCGCGAATAAGCGAATTTTACGGATAAATCAAGAAGAAATTCGCGGCATTCGCACATTCGCGAAATTCGCGTTGAGGACCATCACTTACTCCGATCCACTACCCGTTATTATTCCTGGGGACGAAAAACGGAGAGATAGACCAGCGGCTGGTATCCCGCGCGGCGGTAGAGGCTCATCCCCATCTCGGAGGCGAGCAGAACCATGTGGCGCAGTCCGAGGTGATTGGCCTCCTGATGGGCGCGGCGCAGAAGGCGCGTCCCGATGCCGCGGCGGCGGTAGACGGGCAACGTGTACAACTGATTGAGATAGCCGATCCCATCGCAGACTGTGACGAGTTGCGTCCAGCCAACAGCGCGATGTTCGAGTTGTGCGAAAAAGTTGATAATGTGCGGATCGCCGAAAGTTTTCTCGGGGATGTGTTCGCCGCCCAAAGCCAGTCCCTGGTTCGCAAATTCGATCTCTTCGGGTGCGCCGATCTTGTGGACGTGCGTCCAGCCGCGCGAAGTGTGGACAGGGAGAGATAACCCCATGATCATGGCCGTCTCCACGAACTCGTAGCCGAGGGATTGGTATTGGGTCTTCACTTCGGGCTGGGTCGGTTCGGAATGGAACACGTTCAGCACATATTTTTCGTGGGGCTTTTTGGGATAGGAGTTGATGCGCGCACAGACCGCCACGGGGTCTGGCTCCAAAGCCAGAAACTCCAATTGGAATGGCACGCCGGGAATCTTTTGTTTGTATTGTGAAACGCCAACGCCTCCCAACTGTTCGTAGCGCGAGTGGTAGGCGACATGATAGACGTGGTTATAGGAACGGATGAGGGCGTCGACCGCCCATTTGTGGGGGATGAGAGGAGTAGTTGGCATGGATGATCCGCGCAGTGTGTGAGATTATCCCAGCACTTTTCCAAGTGTCGATTCGCCGTCCGCGAGGACGTAGAGGCTGCGTCCGCTTTCGCGGTCGAAGATGAAATCGGTGACGAGGTAGCCCGCCGCGAAGCACGTCTCGAAGACTTCGCGGGAGAAGAAGCGCCAGTCGCGGGCGAGGGAAAGGTCAGCGGATTTGAGCGCGAGGAAATCGGGAGGAATTTCGACCAGCGCGAGACGGTCATCGGGCGGGGAAAAGGATTCGGGCGGCTGGAGAAATCCATCGGGGCGCGTGGCAGGGGAACATAAAAGTTGCGTCCCCGCTTTTTGGAACTGGGGCAGGCCCAAGGTCCCGCGTGAACGTTTGGAGAGGCGGCGTTCGACGCGGCGGGTGCGGATCCACCAGTCCACCTGGAAGCGGTCGGAGGGGAGTCCCGCATTGAGTCCATCACGCATGTCGCCGTATTGCGAGCGGAGGTAGGTATTGCAGACCGCGCCAAGTTTGGCGATGTTGAGTTGCGCGTTGCGGCTGAGAAGCGGGTCGTACGTCCAGGTGATGCGGTCGAGTCCCTGATGACGCACCATCTGCCACTGGGCGCGTTTGAGCGCGAAACCAAGGCCCGAGTCGCGATGCGATTCCAAAACGCCGAGCATGTGCGAACAGTGCCTGGGCTGAGGACCATCGGGCAATGGGTCGAGACCAGGAAAGCCAAAGACGAAGCCAATCAGTTTTTCGTCCTCGAACGCGCCGAGCACCAGGCCGCCGTTGTGCGCGGCGGTGATGAGCAGGTGTGCGGGGACGATCTCGGTCTCACTGCCGGGCCAGACCTGCCGCTGGAGTTCTTCCACGGCGATCATATCTTCGGGGGTTTCCAGTAGTTTGATAGTCATATAGTCGAATAGTCACCCGGTCGAGTGGTCTCGTAGTTTGATGGTCGAGGAGAATCGTGTTGCGTGTTGCGTGTTGTGTGTTCCGTGTTTACCTGTGTACTTGTATACCTGTTTACTTTCCTCACTCCGGCGGCCTCAATGACGGAAAGCGCTCGCGCAATTTTTCGGCGTATTTTTTGGTCTGTGCGGTGGACCAGCGCGAGAGGCGTTGTGTCCACGGGACGCGGCGCAGGTATTCGAGGCGGTAGGTGAAACGCGCGGGCATGAGACCGAAGGCGCGCGTCAGGTTGTCCACGGGGCAGGTGCGGTTGAGCGAAAAATAATCGAGCGAGTAGGAGGAAAAGGGGAAATGAGGGAACATGGCATCCAGCAAAATGATGAGGGCGCGCATGTTGGGCATGGATAGCGGCACAACAATCCGCCGCCGTCGATTCACTTCCATGATGGTGTCCACGACCTGACGCAACGGGAAATATTCGCTCCCACCGATCTCATAGGTCTGGTTTTCCATTTCGGATTTTTCGAACGTCCACAGGATGCAGGTGACGAGGTCTTCGATCCACAATGGTTGGACGACAGCGCGTCCGCCACCGGGCAGGGGAAACAGACCGGGCGCGGCGCGCAGGAGACGCGTCAACGGGACCGTGAAGCGGTCTTCCGGTCCGAAGACGATGGACGACCGCAGGATCGTGTACGGGACCCCCGAGCGGCGGATGTACTCTTCGGCAATTCCTTTCGCCTTGTGGACCGCGAAGGCGGACATGCGGTCTGCGCCGAGGTGACTGACGTAGACGATTCGTTTCACCCCCGCGTCGGCCGCGGCCTCGGCGAGGTTTCGCGTCCCCTGAATGTCGGTGGCAAACAAATCGCCGCGGTTGCCCTGTCCCTCGGCGCTGGCGAGGTGGATGACGTAGTCCACGCCGGAGAGCGCGGCGCGCAGTCCGCGCGGGTCGCTGAGGCTGGCAACCGCCACCTCGAGGGGCACGCCGGTCGGAAGTCGAGGGGTGCGAGGCGAGGGACGGATGAGCGTCCGCAGGGGATGTCCCGCCTCGAACATGTGACGGAGCAGAGCACGGCCGATAAATCCCGTGCCGCCGGTGATGAGGAACATGCGGTGGATTATAGCAGAGGGGACTGGCGGCCTGTGAAAGCGATTGGAAAATGGAACAAATAGCACGCAGAGGCGGTTTAAATCGCAGAAAATTCTCCAAGGACAGAAACGTGAAAAGGACTTTCATGAAACGATTCGCATTTTTTCTGGCTGGATTGATTTTCCTTGCGTTGGCTGGGTGTGGAGAAATGAGCACCGAACAGGCCGTGGCGGACGCCCAGCAAACCATCGTAGTGGCTTCACAAGTGCCGACTATGACGCCCACGCCTGTGCCGAACGCGACGGCTCTGGTGGAAAAAATCAACGGGGTATTGAGCGCAAACGTGGTGGTGGACGACCTGTCGAAGGCGATTGACGCCCATTATCAGGTGATGGATATCCGCTTCGAGCCGGCGGACAGCACGGTGATCGTGCTTCAATTGGATGTGTTGTGCATCTGCGTGAAGAACGTCAATTGCTGTGTGCCCGAGCGCACGTTCGTTGTCGTTGCACACGCCATGAAGGCGCTGGGAAAGCCGCTGGCAGACAATGTCCCTGCGACGGTTCTGGAGACGCATGTGAGTTGCATCACCGGTAACCGCTTGATCGGGACCGTCCGCGTGCCGTGGGAGGAGTTGAAGCAATACATTATTGATGTACATGGCGGGTATCAACTGGGAAACAGCATACAGGTCCAATACCCGTGACAGGCGCGACTCCTCCTGTCCGCAGGTAAGTATCGGTGCGACAAAGCCGTCCAAGCGGCAAACATTTTAACGAGGAGAAACCATGTCCACTGAATCCCCCAAGCGTTACCATCCTGTTCACGTTGCCCTGCACTGGCTGATGGCCGTCATGACGATTCTTGCCATCGCAGTCGGAATGTTCGTGCTGAATCCCATGCCCGATACGGCGGAGAAAACTGGCACGCTTCAGATCCACGCCATCTGGGGCGGGCTCCTCGGCCTGGCGCTGGTAGCGCGGCTGATTACACGATTCGCCCTGCCGCGGCCCGCGTCCGCCAACACGGATAATGCCTTCCTCGATTTCGTGGCGAGGGCGGTCCACTTCCTCCTGTACGCGGGCGTGATTGGAATGGTCGTCAGCGGATTGGGGACAGCGGTGCAAGCGGACCTATTCGCGGTCTTCCGCGACACGGCGCCCTTCCCCGCGGACTTTATGGCCTATCCGTCGCGCATTGGGCATGGATTCACGGCACTGGCCCTGCTGGGATTGATCGGTCTGCACTTCGCGGCGGCCATGTATCATCAGTTCATCAAAAAGGACAACCTGCTGGCGCGGATGTGGTTCGGAAAGCGCTAAGTCAACGAAGAATCAACAGGCGACCCAACTGGGTCGCCTGTTCGTTTATATCGGACAAGTGAACAGCGGAATTTCCATTTCCTGCGGTGTCAACCCGCCATGATGGCCGTAATACCTCTGCTCGAACTTGTCTTTGACGTACCACCAGACCGACTCAAAGCGCTTTGAAAGGATCACCAAATTCCCAACGCGGGCGCGGAAACTGGGGGAGATCGTCGGGCCGAAGTAGCTGTCCCGAATCAACTCGCTGACTTTGACCACCTCGGCCTTGCCCTCCAGACGGCTGGACAGAAACGCTTGCGCCTCGTCGAGCAAGTCATCTTTGACATACAAAAACATATCGCGCGCCGATCCCGCAGGCGCGAGCAATTGGCCGGCGCGGTTGGAATTCAGGAAACGCTCAAAGCCTGCAAAGCGCTTGTCTGTGTTGAGGAAGACCGTCGTCTTCGGGTCCACCTCGGAGGCGCCGTGGTCGGCGGTCATCAGAAAAAGAACTCGTTTCCTGCCCGTGAAAATCCGCGTGAAGTAGTGTTCCATGATGAGCAGGAACGTCTCGATTTCGGCTTCGGTCTGCGGGGCGTCGGGGCCGTACTCGTGGCACAGGCTGTCAATCTTGTCGAAGTACAAATGAACATAAGTCGGCTTCGTTTGTTTCTCCAGCAAAATTCCCAGGTTAATCAGCGCTTCGGAAAGGGTCTTGAACGAATCCAGTTTTGCGCCCTTCATCACCACGTTGGAATACGTGGAGGGCGTGTAATCGCGGATGCCGAAAACGTGCGACTCGACCCCGTCATTTCGCCACGCATTGTAGACGGTTTTCGTCGGGTAGAGTTTTTTCGCGTCCACCTGACCTTTGAGCGTGTCGCGCTCCGTATCTCCCGCGAAGGAAAACAACAACGGCGCGATGACTCGGTCTAATAATGGCTCGTAGTAAAACCATTCGAATACGCCGTGTTCTCCAACGGACTGTCCTGTGTGGATGGTTGTGATATGTGCGGCGGTTGTGGACGGGAATTGCGAGGTCAACTTCTCGACTTTTCCATCGCGCGTTAACCGTTTGATGAACGGCGCATCCTGAAAGCGCTCGACAAAGCGCCAGCCGAGTCCGTCCACCAAAAATAAAACCACCGCGTCGTACTGTCCCGAGGCAAAATGATCGCGGATGCGCTGGGGAATTCCCGCGAACCCGCCCGCGTCGTAGCAAGGTTTGATAAAGTGATTGTCAAGTCTCATGCTTTTGCTCCAGAAACGCCTACCGATTCAAATCTCATTTCAAGGTTATAATGCCAACATGCAAATCAAAGACATTATTTTTCTGCCCGATATCGTGGACAAATTGGATCGGAAGCATAATGTCATTCCTGATGAAATCATGGATATCCTGTTTGGTAAGCCCCTGTATCGAAAAGTGCAGAAATGAACAGTTACGAGGAAATCTCGGAATTTTGGGACACGCACAGCCTGGCTGATTATTGGGATCAAACAGAGCCGGCGACTTTTGAAATTTCTCCCGAACTCCATCGCCGCTATTTGGTTGCGGTCGAGCCAGATTTGCTGAATCGAGTTCGGCAAGCGGCGCGTGCGCGAGGCGTCAGTACAGAAAGTTTGGTCAATCTCTTGTTGGAACAACGCCTCCATGAAATCGAAGCTGCGTGAAGAAGTACACACGTACACACGGAACACGCAACACGGACTCGTAACTCGCATCCCCTAACTCGCATCTCCTATCCTGCCTCCTCCCATCATCTTCGCCGCGCGGCGTCCGATCTCCACCGCGAAGTTGGTGCCGCGATCCCACGGATAGACCTGGCTCATCGAGGCAAAGTACAACCCGTCCACGGGGGTTTGGATGGGCGGAATATTTTTGGAGTGATTCAGCAACGGCACAGGCTGGGCATAGTTGGTTTTGTACACCCAAATCTTTTTCACCCAATCCCGTTCAAAAGCGGGATTGATTTTTTTAAAGGCGGGCAAAAACTTTTCGAGCAACTCTTCGTCGCTCAGTGAAAAATATTCGTGGCCATGTTCGAGGTAATCGCCCGCGTACACGATTCGGTCGCCGCCAAAATTTTCAGGCGGCACAAAATTCGTATGCTCCACCAGCGCCAAAAACGGGAAGCCTGCTTCCTTGGGCAGGTTGAACCAGTAATAGCCTTCAGTGGACAACTGCCGCGTAAGCGAGAGCGTCATCACCACCGCGCCCATGGATTTGAGTTCGAGCAGGCCTTTGAGATAGGACTCGGGCAGATCGGGACACATCTTCGCCATCAGACTCGGCGATGAGGTGACGAGAACTTTATCGAACGCCTCCGCATCCACAACCAGACCTTGGGCCGCGTCCCGCTTAATGGACTTGACAGCCGCCCCAAGCCGAATCTCCACGCCCATAGTGCGCAGCCTGTCCGCGAAGAGATCGGCAAATTTTTGGAAGCCGCCCTCGAAGGTCCCGAGGCGAGTCGTCCGCGCTTTGATGCGCGCCCACATCCACGCCATGTTGACGTCGCGGTAGAACGGTCCGAATTTGCCCACCAGCAGGGGCTTCCACATCTTCTCGTAGACGCGGCGGCCGGCCCATTTCAACATCCACGCGTCGGCGGTGACCTGTTCGAGGGCGCGCCAGTTGTTCGTGAGGCGCAGGAAGAGGCCGACGAAGCCGAAGCGGATCTTGTCGAGGCCGAAGCCGAGACCAGGGAAGAGCAGGGCTTTGAGGACGGAGTCGAAGGGGAAGAAACGCCTCTCGTGATACATCACGGTGAGGGGGCGCGGGAAGCGGACTTTGTCGTCCCAGCCGAGTTCGCGAATGAGTCCGAGCATCGAAGCGTCGGATTGGAACCAGTGGTGGTAGAACTTCTCGACCGACCAGTCCCAATGCGGCTCTTTGAATCCGCTGGCCAGTCCGCCGACGAATTCGGCGGATTCGAAAATGACGACTTCGTGTCCCGCGTTGCGCAGGTCGTAGGCGGCGGCCATGCCGCCAAACCCCGCGCCGATGATTGCTATTTTCATGCTTGCTCCAAATGATGGTATCAAAGTGACAGTCACTTCGGAAGTGACTGTCACCTTCATTATCCTACATAACAAAAATCGTGTAAACTACGTCCCATGACCCAACGAAACTTCGACAAGGCCGCCCTGCGCGGCGAACCATCGTACGTTTGGCGCGCGGGACAAGTGCGCCGCCTCGAAATGATCCTGCGCGCGGCTGGCGAGCGCGTGCGTGGACGCATGCTTGAGAACGGATGCGGCGTGGGCATGTACGTGGAGAAACTCGCGGCCCACGGCGGGACGGTGATTGGACTCGAATACGACCGCGAGCGCGCCGCCGAAGCACGGACGCGCTCGCCGCACATCGTCAACGCGGCGGGAGAATTTTTACCACTGCCTTCGGAAACCTTTGATCTGATTCTGAGCCACGAAGTGATCGAGCACGTGCAGGATGACCGCGCGGCCATCCGCGAGATGGTGCGCGTTCTCAAAACGGGCGGACGCATCGCACTGTTCTGCCCGAATCGCGGCTATCCTTTCGAGACGCATGGCATTTATTGGAAAGGAAAATACCACTTCGGCAACAAGTTGTTCGTCAATTACCTGCCGCGCCGCTGGCGGGATAGACTGGCCCCGCACGTGCGCGTCTACTCGCGGCGCGATCTCGAAAGGCTCTTCGAGGGTCTGCCCGTCCGTTTCATCGAGCGGACGATCATCTTCGGCGCGTACGACAACATCATTGCGCGCTTCGGCGCGTTCGGAAAATTCCTGCGCGCCGTCTTGCAGTTTTTGGAGAAGACGCCGCTGCGGGCGCTGGGTCTGTCCCATTTTTGGGTGGTGGAGAAAAGGTTATAATTAAGGCATGATGAAATATCATTTTATTCCCCAAGAAGATGAAAATCCTGAGTTTTTCTTTGATGCGTCATCCTTCAATGAATCTATTGAAAATCCAAGTTCCTGCTTTCAAAATCCACAATGATTGGAATGTAGTAAAACATCCCAATGGAGAATTTGGCGTGGGTTGTTTTTGAAAAACTGCTATGCTGATCCTGTAATGTGAAGAGGAAGGTTTAATCAAAAACCATGGAAATGCCCAATCCATCCAGGCAAATTTTCCGTCAATTAGCAGGAAAACTGACAAGATCCATTCTCGGATTATCTGTGTCTGAGACAGATAAGTGGTGTAGCTTTCATCAAAAAGGCGGAAAAAAATTTGCTTACATATTATTGACAAAACATAAGTCTAAAATAGATGTATGGTGTTTGGGTAATGTAGATTACATTCAACAAAAATACTCCACTAAAATAAAATTCAAGTTGCGCCAAAAGACGACTGGGGGATTCGGTAAAGATTTCCAAATAAATTTTGTCGTTGAAAATCAGGACGACATAGAAAATGCAACTTTGTTGCTCACTGAAATTTCAAATAGCTGGTCAAAAGAAGAGTTGATATCTGCGTTTAATCTTTACTGTAAAATTCCCATCAATGAAATCAGAACTGACAATAAAAGAATTATTGAGTTTGCTTCTCTGTTGGGCAGAACGCCCAAGGAAGTGGCCAAACGATTCGCGAATTTCTCCAAGATGGACGCGGCTACGGATGCTTTGGGAAATATTGACTATGACGACAAAGAGACTTGGAAATACTTTAATGATGATTGGGAAAAATCGGTTAATGAAAGCGAAAAACAAATCGTTGCCCTTGAATATAAATTGAAAAATATAACCAAAATCCCGGACGGCAAGGAACGCGAGCGTCTTGTGAAATCTAGAATCAATCAAGACTTTTTCAGAATGGCTGTTTTATCTTCTTATCAAAACAAATGCTGTATTACAGGCTTGCCTTTTCCTGATTTGCTGAATGCAAGTCATATCATCCCTTGGAAAGATGATACTGCTAACCGTTTGAATCCTCGTAACGGGTTGTGTTTAAATACCCTGCATGATCGAGCTTTTGATAGAGGTTTCATTACCGTAATGCCAGATTACACAGTAAATGTTTCGTCTTACATAAGAGATATGTTGGATGAGAAATCAGTAGCCGACTATTTTATGCGGTATCAAGGATTAAAAATAAATTTGCCTAGTCGCTTTATACCTGAAAAATCATTTTTGGAATTTCACAACAAGAAAATTTTCAAAATATAAAGAGGAGACTGCACAGTATGTTAGACAGACAAGTAGTAAAAGGATTTCTGGAAGATAATCTAAAAGATTGGACGGCAAAACAGCCAGAACATATCGACTTTAACGATTTGGTTGAAACATTTTGCTTATATGTTGAAAATGATTATTACGAATGGTTGAAAGAAAACTTACGATCGTTTTTCTGCGTCTCTTCTGGAGAAATTAACTGGGGTGACATAACAGGAAAAATAGAAATGTATCGAAACAAATAAGCAATTTTGATTGAGGAAAGTGAGAAAGTAAAAACGTTTGATAAATTTATTGAAGACTTGAGAAAATTAATAAGTTAATTTGCTACCGTACAAATACGAGCAAACCTCGTCACAGGGAAGTCAGCCGCAGCGCGTCCACGGCGCTATACGACATCACCGTCACCGAGCGGACGGGGCAAAAGGTCATTGCCAAACTCCATGCCATGGCCTATCGCAAACGAGAGACGATTTAGAGAATGTCTGAATCCCCCACACACAAAGACACCAAGGCACGAAGCCGCCAAGTTTTTTTACCTTTGAGTCTTTGTGACCTGGCGCCTTCGTGTTCAAGATCGGCCAGGGGCTTAAAGTAAGTGACGATCCTCAACGCGAATTTCGCAAATGCGCAAATGCCGCGAATTCCTTCTTGATTTATTCGCGAAATTCGCCAATTCGCGTCATTCGCGCTCCAAGGTCGAAAAAGATTCAGATGCACCATAAAAAAGGGACGGCAGGTATCTGCCGTCCCAAACATTTTAATTCTGGCTGTTATTTCGCAGGGGAGACGCGCAGTCTGCGCGCCAGCAAAATGACGATTACCAGCGCCACCGCCATCACGAACAGGCCGGGCGCGCCGGCGTCGTCAAAGAAGCCGGTGTTGGGCAGGGCCGTGGACGTGGGCAGGGCGGTCACCGTCAGTTGGGCCTGCGCGGCCTGGGTGAGCGCCGCGGCGACCGTGGCCGTCTGCGGGTCCGTGGGTGCGGCGGTGGGGGTCGTCTGCTCGAAGACCGGGGTGGCGGTCGGCTCCAGCGTAGGCGTGCCGGAGGGCACCTGGGAGAGCATGTCGGAGATGGCCTTTTCGGTCAGCGCCTGGTTCACTTGCAGGTTTTGCGCCACCAGCGTCTCCTGGGCGG
This sequence comes from Anaerolinea thermophila, assembly GCA_020722375.1. GTDB lineage: Bacteria > Chloroflexota > Anaerolineae > Anaerolineales > Villigracilaceae > Denitrolinea. The sequence continues at coordinate 7,752 of DYKX01000032.1, read as the reverse complement.
AGGCGCGCTGCGCGGTCTGGCGGGGAAGAAAGTAAAGACCATAGACGGCCAGGCACGCAATGGACAGGAGCACAACCCCGCCCAAAATTGCGGCCACCAGGATAAAGGTCTTATTGCCCGATTCTTCGGGGGGTGTGGAATCCTCTTCGAGGGTGTTCAGATCATCGCCTTCATACATGGGTCACTCTCCTCTACTTCTTTCTGCTCACTGTCTTCTGCATTCTTCTTTCTGCTTCGTATGATAGCACAATTATCCCACAACTTCCAAATTTGCCAGAGGGACGAGAACTTCCTCGCCCGCTTCCAAACGGACATCCGCGGCGGGGGCGCGCAATCCGCTGGGCAGGGTCGTCAGCCCGGGGCGGATTCGGACGATGGAGGCCACCGCCCCAAAGTGCGGAGCGGCGCGCAGGAGCGCCTGCTGACCGGCCGCGAACGTCTCGGTGTCGTTCGGCGGGGCGGGTTCCACGGAAACGGGCAGGGGGATGATGACTTCGGGTCGTCCGCCGCTGTAACGGTCGAACGTCTCGGCGTTGACGGTGGCCTCGCGCTTGGCGTTCGTGGTCAACAAACGGTAGGCCGCCGCGTTCATCGGATAGTTCCCGAACCCGTCCATGACGAGGATCGGGTAACGCATTTGCAGGGCCAGCGGAACCAGCGAAGGGTGCAGGCTCGAAAGGATCAAGCCGCGCAGGTGCATTTCGGCCGCGGCGCGCAGGGTTTCGGCATCGCGCACCATGCCGCCCAAAATGACCGAGCCGCGCATGCTCACATCCAGCCGCCCGGCCTCGAGCACGGAATCGGGCTTTTCCATCAGATTGACCAGCAAGCCGGTCTCGATGCGGCCATTGCCCCACATGCCCTGGATGAGCGCGCCCGCGGTCTGGATGATCACGCCTCGCTCCGGGACGATCTGCATAACCTGCCCCGGCAGGCCGGCGCGCAGTTCCACGTTGACCTCGCCCACCTCCAGCAGAACGCGTCCGCCGCCGACCACGACCACGCGTCCCTCGCGCGGCGCGCGGACCTCGCGCGGGAAGACGCCCTTCCCGCGGGCGATCAGCGCGTTGGCGATCAGTTCATCCCCCACCTTACATTCGATCATCCGATCTGCCGCGGCGGTGGAGACGCGCAGTTTGCGCGCCACGTCCAGCAGGACGTGTTCGCGGGCCCAGCGCGCTTCGGCCACCACGTCGTTGGCATTGACTCGCTGGTTGAGCCGCACGTTGACCGTGCCCGGCACGGGCAACAGGCGTTCCCGTTGGATGGTGGTCAGTGCGAGAATGTGAGTGACAAGCGCAAGCATCGGTTACCCTCCCAGCGTCCAGAGCCATTTTTTGAAGAGTTCGCGGCGGCGCACCGCGTCGGACGGCAATGAAAGCGGACGGCCGCGCGCGTCGATGACCACGCCCAGCGCGCCGCCTTCCACCGGGATGGTCTGTGCGCGACCGGGACCGAATCCGATGTCGGCGCGGTGCAGGGGTTGCAGGGAAAGCCGCGCCGTTTGCCCAAGGGGCAACGGCAGGGCTTCGAGCGAGCCGTGTTTCACTTCGACGCGTGCTTCATTCTTGTCGGCGTAGTGCAGGCGCGCCTGCAAAACGGGCGTGCCATACGGCGCATTGCTGACGACCGAGACGGCCCATCCCAGGTTGTGGAACGCGCCCGATTCCATCACATGCACAGGCAGGAGGTTGTTCTGCTCGGCGGCCGCGCCCAGCATGGGAAGCAGGTTGTTGCGGTCGAGCAGGAAGCGCGTCACGCCCACGGGTTGGACGGCGTCCAACAGCAGGAGCATGGTCTGGCCCGGCGTGGGACCTTCGGTCAGCACGGCCCCGCTGGCGAGGATCAATTCAAAGTATGGGAGAAGTTCGGGACGAAGCGAACGCGCCGTCGAGGGAAAATCCCTGCGCGCCGCGCGTAACGCCATGAAAAGCGCCTGCCGCGCGATGGCCTGCATGATGACGCGGTCTTCGGGTGTGGCAGGCAGAATGGACGGATGGACGGACTTCTGAAAGAGCGTATCGCGCACCACGTTCTGGTGGATATCCAGCGAGAGCCAGCGCATGAAATCGTCAAGTTCCACGCTCTGCAGCAGCGCGGCCAGGTTCTCGCCCAATCCAAATTGCGGATACGTCCGCAGGCAGAGGTCCCCATTGACGCCCGCGGCAATCGAAGCGGCAGAGGCGCCCAGGTCCACGCCCAGCACGCCTCCCGTCGAGCCTGAACCGAGGAAGCGGATCATCCGCCCCGCCGCGTAGGAGGTCGGCAGGAGATTCCCGTTCGCCCAGGACTCCAATTCTTCCACGCCGCGAATCTGTCCCTTGCGAATGGCGGCAATCATGTGCGCCAGTTCGTTCATGGCCGGGTCGAGGTCTTCGGTTTCGAGCGAGGGGCGGACGTTCGGGCTGAAGTGCAGGGCTGGTGTCAGGTCCGCCATCAATGTCTTCACATCTTCGGTGAGGCCGCTGTTGCCGGCGAAAAGCACCGCAGGGCGCTTTTCGGGGGGCATCAGGTAGCAGGTCAGGCCGACCGTATCGAGCATTTTCTGGATGGAGCGCGAGGCGCCGCCGTCCGTGCCGCCGGTCAACACGACCAGGTCCGGGCGGGCGCGCAGGAGGGCGTCGATCTGCTCCTCGGCGCGGCGGCGGTCGGTCAGCCCGAGGCGCTCCACGATGCGACTGTAGGTCGTCTCCGCGAGACGACGCGCGGACTCCAGCGAGACGTCGGACAGCAAGCCGACAATAGCCGTGCGGATGGCAGGCCCCGCCGAGATGGTGGCCGCGAACGAGTCCACGCCTGAACCGTCGGGCTGGCTCGGGACGATGAGGCGGCGGTCGTTATCGAGGAAATTCCTGCCCGTCACGGTCTGGATGCTTTCGATGGCCTCGCGCACGCCCAGGCCGATATCCTTGAACGGCGCTTCGGCCGTGCTGGGGGCCTGTCCCGCGGCGATAAAGCGATAGACGCCCTCGACCACGTCGAACAGCGCGGCCCGCGTCGTGGTCGCGCCGACGTCCACGGCCAGGAGGGAATTGCCTTCGATCAATGAGATGGGCATACGCGTAGCGATCCTGTGGATGGGTTAGAAACCGAAGAGGCTCAACAGGGATTGGATGCGCTCCACAAACGCCGAGAGCGCGGCGGCATAGACGCCCGCGAACAGCACGCCAAGCGTGAGCGCCACAAATAACTTCCCAAGCCAGGCAAGGACCTCGATCAGTCCATTGCGTTTGATGGACCCGTCGGTTTTGCGGCTGGCCCCAAAGTGAAAATACGCCAGCGTGGAGATCGTGGCGACCATCATCACCACGCCGTTGAACACGGATTGCAGGGGGTCGACGCCGCGCTGGGTCAGACCGAGCACGTCGAACGGTTCGGCGGCCGCGTTGACCTGCGGCAGGATCGTCCCAAGGACCGCGCCGCCAATCGCCACCGCCGCGCCCGCCCCCACGAGGTAGCCCACGGCGGGTCCACCCAGCCAACTGAGATGCGGCGAGATCTTCATCAATATCAGCGCGCTGAACAGGAGCGGGACAACGAGCAGGACGCGTTCCAGCATGGAGGCGGTGACGAGCGGGATGAGCAGGTACGGCCAGATGACCTGATAGATCGCCACCGCGGCCACGTACCCCGCGGAGACGCCCACGAAAACGTGAATGGCAAAACGGAACAGCGCATTATCGCCGATGAGGTAACTCAACACCATGAGGGTGAGCAAAAAACCGATCACGCCAGAAATAAGTTCGGTTGGCATATTAAATTTCACTCAGTCCCTGTCCGCGGGCACGCACCCCCGCGAACCAATTCCACAATCCGCCGAAGAGGACCAGGAGCGCGGCGAACAGCAGGGCGTAGTTGTACGCGTCCCAATAGACGCGCGCCAGGCCGCCCGTCCCGTTGGCATTTTCGAATGCCGCGCCGCCATGCACTCCGCTGACCAGCCCGTTGACCTGCCCCGAAAGCAGATACGGCTGGATCATGGGCGCGGCCTGCGCGCTGGAGACCACCAGCAACGGACGGCCTTCACGGTAGGAAATGGTCTGCTCCACCCAGGCGCGGGCGGTCTCGGCCTGATCGGTGAGCAGGATGACCGCCGCGTAGTCGGAGAATTGGTGAACATCCAGCACAGGGGGATAGGCCCATTCGGGGAGGGGCATCGAGGCGCGCGGGTTGACGGCAAACGAGAGAATGCCTGTCGTCCCGCCGGGCAGATAGCCGAGGTTGATGTAATTCCGTTCAGGCAGATAGTTGTGCCGCGTTTGCGTCCGTGCGAAGAAACGCTCGGCCAGCGCCGCGCCGGTCGGAGAGGTCGAAAGGATGGTGACGCGCGGGTGGCGCAGACCCAGCACACGGTCCACGAAGGGAGCGGCCGCGGCCTCCAGTTCACCCGACAGCGCGGGTTCGTAGTCGAAGATCATCAGCACGGGCGCGTCCTCGGGCAGGGCGTCCAGCACGGGCAGGGTCAGGTTGCTTTCCGCGGGGAGCGCGGCGGGCAGGGGCACGCTTTGCGAACGGATCGCCAGGAAGAACGTCACCAATAAAACCAACAACGCCGAAATGACCCAGCGCAAAATTCGTTGCGACACCAGGCTTCCGCCGCCGCGCAGAGGCTCGGCTTCTGTTTCCGCCGCCAGCATCTGCTCGAGCAAATTTGCATCGGCCTGCTGGGCCTCGCTCACCTGCAAGCGGATGGCATGGACCTTGGGCTTGCCGGGCTGGATCAAACCGTCCAACGGCAAAACGCCGCGCAGCCCAGCCAGCGGCCCTTTATTTTCCATGGGGCCTTCGGCCAGCGGAGGCGTGGATTGCGCATCGGGCAGGACGGTTTCCACCGGGCGCATGGCCTGCACCCACGAGGGCAGTTCGGCGGGCGCGATCGCTTCCTGCGTTTCGCCCTCGGACTTTTGGTCGGTCGGCGCGATATTCGACAACCAATCGGGCATGTCCATCGAGAAGAGTCCCTCGGTCTGATTGTTGTCCAACGCTTCGACCGCGGAGACGAAGGCCGGCGCATGCGGGACCTCGGGGGCGGGTTGCTCCGCCTCTGTCGTTTTGCCGGCGGACGGTTCCTCCATCCAATCGGGCGCGGGAGCCGCATCGCTCTTTTCGGACGGCGCGGCCGCGGCTTCGGGCTTCATCCAGTCTGGCAGGGAGAATTCGTCCATCTCTGGCGCGGGTTCGGCGGACGTCTTCTCTACGGGTTTCAACCAATCGGGCAGGGACGGTTCGCCCGCCGCCTGGGGCGCCGCGGCCGATGCCGCTGGGGCGGCGCTCATCCAATCGGGTAAAGTCTGTTCAGCCTCCTGCTTCGAAGCGGACGGCGGTTCCTCCGCCTTCATCCAATCGGGCAGGTCAATATTTTCGTGGAAGGTTTCTTCGGCTTCAGCCGGCGCGGTAAATGAGGCTTCGCGCGGCAGGTTCGAGAGCCAGTCGCCCAGCGAATTGTCCGGTTGGGTTTCGGGCGCGGCGGCGGGAGTGGGCGTCTCGACATCCGCTTTGGCTTTATCGAGCCAGTCGGTCAATTCGCCGGTGGCAGGCGGTTTGAAGGTGCCGGCCTGGAATGGGGAAATCGTCGCCGCCTTTTCTTCTGGCGCTTCCTGGCTGGCAAGCCAATCGGAAACCTCGTCTTTTTCTTCGGCGGGTTCCTTCCCCGCATCGCTCAACCACGGGAGCAGGGCATCGCCGCTCTCCGGCGCGGACGGGACAGGCGTGGTGGCCATGCCGCCAAGCGAGTCCTCGTTCTCCTCCCAGCGAAGTTCCTGCCGACGCGGGAAGGTCTGCTCTTTTTTCTCAGGTTGGATCGGCGTGGTCGAAACCGGCGCGGCGCCGCGCATCCATTCGGGGATTTCGTCATCCTGGTCGTCGCGAGCCGCGGATGCCAGTCCCGCCAGCAAGTCTGGGACTTCGGGCTTTGGGGCGGGTTTTTCCGCTTCGGCCTGGGACTCGGCGGCGTTCTTTTCGGCCTCGGCGCGGCGCGCAGTCTCGCGCGCTTCGCGCAGCCAGGCAGGCAGAACGGGTTCCAATTCGGCGGTAGTCTTTTTGGTGGGAGCCTCGCCAGGGCGGATGGAACTGCTCTCTTCCAAACCGTGTAATGGCTGGCGGCAGAATGAACACACATTCTGCTCGGGGTCATTGGGCATGCCGCAATGCGGACAGAGTAATTCAGCCATTATTTCCCCCCATAGGGACGGTCAAAGGCGAAGAGGGCGCGCAGTCCCGTGAGCAACGCGCCGAGGGCCACGCCCAGCAAAAGTCCGCGCGCGCCGCCCGCGGCAGGACCGAACATCAGCCACGGACCGATCCAATCGCTCAGGAAGGGAATCTCCCCGATAAAAGGCAGGGAGACGGAGGCGAGGAGCATGAGTACCGCGGTCCCCAAAAAGATGACGGACATGAAGTCCGCGCGGCGGCGCAGGAGGCGGATGCTGGCATAAAGAAGCGTGACCGCCAGCAATGCCATCAGCGAGGCTTCCACAGGGATGATGACGGCTTCGACCGCGCCCTGCATCCACGCATGTTGCGGGCCGACCATCACGCCGATGAACAGGGTCGCGAGCATCGCCACGAGCAGGGTGGCGCTATAGACCGATCCCTTTTCGCGGCGACGGACTTTTCGAAAGTGAACGCTGAACAGATTCCCGATTCCCACCAATACGGCCACGCCGAAAATAATCACCGCCCATTGGATGAGTTCAAGGCGCACCGTCGCGAATAGGGGAATTGGAACGAGCGTGCCAAGCAAAATGATGACACCAACAGAAATGGCAATGGCCGTGGCAACAGGACGGCTCTTCATAACATCCCCGCCATTTTTAATCCCGCGGCCGCCAGCAGGGCAAAGATCAACAGCCAGCGCAAAACATCCTGCACCTGCAAACTGGCGCGCTGGGCGGCGTCATTGCCGATGTAGGCTGGAATGGCAAAAAGTTCCTCGCCCACCAACGGTTCGTTTGTGGACGCGAACAAAATGGATTGCGCGGTGGGGTCGTTGGCCGCGGCGATCAAGTTGGCATTCTCGCGCTCGGAGGCTTCGGTCAGCAGGCCGATCTCGGGGCCGAAATCCCCGATCAACACGTCGGTGGAGACCTGCTCCTGGCGCGTCACGCTCATGGCGCCCGCCGCGTACGAGAACGGCGTCATCCCGCTGAGGCGTCCGCTGGCAGGCTCGAAGAATTCTTCCACGCCCGCGGATTGGTAGGCGGCCTGCAATGTGTCCTGGGAAAGCGCGGCCAGCACAGGGTCGCCGGAGGTGGCGACGGGCGGACGGTCGCTGATGGAGGTCTGCTCGCCGATCTGACGGAGCAACGCCAGCGCGGATAACGAGGCGGCGCCGCGCGGCGTGACCAGCCCCCCGCGTCCAAGCGAGACGTGGAGGCGGGTCCCATCTTCGACGGCGAGTCCCGCGGCGCGTTTCAGACGCGTGAGCGCCGCGATCTCGCGGAAGACGGCCGGTGATTTTCGTTTGATCAATGTGAGAACCAGCAGGAGCAGGGCGGCGGCAAGGGTCAACGCGGGAGCAAGCAGTGTTGTCATGTCATTTCTCCCTCGCGCAGATAGGCGGCAAAGGCGCGCACCTCATTTTCGTCTTCGAGCAGGCGCGCGACGGATTCGCTCTGCGCTCCCAAAAACGGACGGGCAACAAAAAGCGCCTGGGCGCCGAGCAGGGCGACAGGAGCGCCCGCTTCGAGCATCCAGGCGGCGATGGCATCGAGTTTGAGGCGATGGAGTTGATTCGCCCAGGTTGACCAATGC
>DYKX01000031.1 GCA_020722375.1 Anaerolinea thermophila | reverse complement strand
ATCTCGTAGTACGATTCGAAGTCTCGTAGTAATACGAAATCTCGTTGTAATACTAAAAATTATTTGATATAAAATAAGGTGGATTACAAAGGAGTTTGCCCATGTCCACCCCCCTTTTCAAGCGAAATGTCATAGACGGAATCTCCAAGTATCTTCATTCAGACGATATCGTTGTCATTCACGGCGCGCGGCAGGTGGGGAAAACTTCCATCTTGATGTATTTGCAGGAAGGACTGGAATCGGCGGGCGAGCAAACGTATTACATTGATCTCGAAGACAGCCGCTTCGTGTCCACGCTGGATAAAGGCGTGGATGAGTTTGTCGCGTATTTGGGCGAGCAGGGATTCGACCTGTCCACCTTCAAAAAATTGGGCAGGAAACTCTTCGTGCTGATTGACGAGATTCAATATCTTGCCAATCCCTCCTCCTTTCTGAAGTTGCTGGCGGATCGCCATCGGTACTTGAAGATTATCGTTTCAGGGTCTTCCAGTTTCGAGATGAAAAGCAAGTTCAAGGATTCGCTGGTCGGCAGGACGGTCAACTTTGAGATTTATCCCCTTTCGTTTCGGGAATTCTTGTTGTTCCGAAACATCCCGTTTGTCCCAGCGGAACGATATACCGAAAAGAAGACCGCTGAATTGAAGTCCTTGTTTGCCGAATTTGCGCTGTTTGGCGGTTATCCAAAAATTGTTCTCACCCCTGAAGTGAGCATGAAGGAAAGATACCTGCAACAGATCATTGACACCTACATCCGCAAGGACATCCGCGATCTGGCAGAGATCAAGGATGTCAACAAGTTCAATCGCCTGCTGGAAGTTCTGGCTTCGCAAAGCGGAAATTTGTTGAACGTTAGCGAATTGTGTACTACCTGCTCGCTCTCACGCGAAACCGTTGAACGGTATTTATTTTTACTGGAACAAACCTACATCCTTCGACTCGTGCGTCCCTACAGCCGCAATCTTCGCTCGGAACTGACCAAGACCCCCAAGATTTTTTTCTATGACACAGGTCTCATGCAGATGTTATGGCTAAAACAATTGCAGAAAGAAGTGATTGGCTCTGTGTTTGAAACCAGCATATTTGCTGAGTTGATAAAAGCACATGGCACGGACAATGTGTTTTACTGGCGCACATAGGATAAGAAAGAGATTGATTTTGTTCTGCGCTCTGGAAAAAATATTATCCCGATTGAAGCAAAATTGAGTTTTCCAAGAAACGTTCCAACGAGTATTCACACTTGGAAGGAATCCTTTGGCGTAGATGATTATTGGGTTGTTGGATTGAATGGGACACCTGGAGAAGTTGGGTTTATTTATCCATGGCAGTTGCCAGGGTAAATCCAAACAGGCGGGATTGGTGGTGGGAGCGGATGGCGATGTCCGCGACTTGCAACAGGAGGAGGCCAGGCGGGAGGAGGTTTTGTCCCCTTCGCTGCGCTTCGGGGATGCTGCGCGATCCGCACTGGCGGAAAGAATCAAAGAGTTGTTCTCAAAGTAATATACCTACCCAATCCTCTGCTTCAGTTCCTTCGGATCCAAATACATCTCCACATATCCGCAATTGGGACAGGCGCGTGCCTGGCTGATCCTGGTCACCGTGCGCAGCATCCCCGTCTGCTTGTTGGAGACGTATCCCGCACTCGAGTCGGACCAACTCATGCGGCCTTCGTCCATCGGCGCGTTGCACTTGGGGCAGGGGTGTGTGTTCATGGTTTTCTCCTTTATACCGATAAAGATTATTCCGAGAATTTTACCCCAACATCCGTCCCCGAATCAACCGCATCACCATGGCTTTCTCAAAGTCGGAACCTCCTCAACGCGAATGCCGCTAATTTGCGAATACTAAAGTACCGTGTGACGCGAATAAATTCAGGAAAATTTGTGAAATTCGCCCACACTTGCACCTGGCGCACACCTGCCCTCCCACTCGCTCCGCTTCGGGGACTATAGTGGCGGGCGGCGCCAGGGAGTGCAGGTGCTCACATTCCAAATCGGTCAATCTGAATATCGGAGCGCGGACTTCCAGTCCGCCTGAGCCAAGCGGACTAAAGTCCTCGCTCCGCAATTTTCGGATGGACCTTTATTTTCCACGACAATGATATTCTCAACAGTAGACAATATTCTATGGCTATGCTGACCCATGATCCAGAATAAGTTATTCGTGCCAATTCGTGATAACTCGTGGCAAAGAATCATGTCACACCTCCCGAAATCGAATAAAATGGAGATACCTTGATCGAGGAGCCTCCGATGACCAACCTTCCCATCTGGATTCGTAAAATCCTCGCCTGGAGCGTGCATCTCTTCACCGCCACAGGCGCGGTGTGGGGATTTCTCGCCCTGCGCGCCATCTTTGACCATGAGTGGAAACACGCCCTCATCTGGATGGCCGCCGCCATCTTCGTGGACGGGTTCGACGGCATCCTGGCGCGCTGGTTCGACGTGAAGACTTACGCCCGCAGCGTGGACGGCGCGCTGATGGACAACATCATTGATTATTTCACCTACGTGGTCGTCCCTGCGCTCTTCCTCGTCGAAGCGGACCTCGTCCCACCCGCGCTGGCTCTCCCCTGCGCGGTCTCCATCCTGCTCACCTCCGCCTACCAATTCTCACAGGTGGATGCCAAGACCGACGGCACGAACGAATTCTATTTCAAAGGCTTCCCCGATTACTGGAACGTGCTGGTCGTTTACATGCTCGTGCTAGGCCTGAACCCCTGGCTCAACTTTGCCTTCCTCGTGCTCTTCAACGTCCTCATTTTCGTCCCCATCAAATACATCTACCCGACCCGCACCGTCCACCTGAAAAAACTGACCCTCACCCTCACCTACCTCTTCGGCGCGCTCGGCACAGTGGGACTGATCCTCTATCCCAACGAACCGAAATGGATCTGGTGGATCACCCTGCTGTATGGGATTTACTATTTCGCCCTCAGCCTGTGGCCGAAAAGTAGTACCGCGAAATTTATTTCGCAGGGCGGGGCGAGATAAATCTCGCGGCACTCCGTATGCAAATCAACACTGTCACCCATGTCACGGACGAACTGCTGGACGCGCTGACGCGTCTCATCCCGCAACTGAAAATCTCCTCCCCTCGCCTCACGCCCGACGCTCTGGCCGCCTTGTTGTCTTCGGATGCGGTCACCCTGCTGACGGCGCGCACGGACGGGGCCGCGTCCATCGTCGGCATGTTGACGCTCATCGTCTACCGCGCCCCCACAGGGGTCCGCGCAAGAATCGAAGACGTCGTCGTGGATGAATCTGTCCGCGGGCAGGGAATCGCGGTTGAACTCGTCCAGCACGCGCTGGAGATCGCCCGCGCGAAAGGTGCGGACGGCGTCGCGCTCACGTCCAACCCGCGGCGTGAGGCGGCCAATCGTCTCTATCAAAAGGTGGGATTTACAAAGTGGGAAACGAACGTTTACTTTTACAAGCTCTAATTGTTCCCCCCCATCGTTGGTATAATGACAGCGAGGCATGAATGAGCATTCAAGAATTAACTCCAAAACTAAATCGCCTGCGTCCTGCCGAAAAGGCCGAAGTGGTGCGCAACTTGTTGAAGGATATTACCAACACCTGGCCTGGGATCGAGAAAACCCCTGGCGTAGTGGGCGGGGATGCTTGTATTGTCCGTACGCGCATCCCAGTTTGGGCATTGGATAATTACCGCAGACTAGGGATGAGCGAGGCGCAAATTCTCTCGAATTATCCATCTTTACGCGCGGCAGACTTGGTCAATGCCTGGGCGTATGCAGAGGCGCACAAAAAGGAAATTGACAAAGCCATCGCGGAAAACGAAGGGGCGTAATATGGCGCGGTTGTATTCCAACGAGAATTTCCCTTTGGATGTTGTGCGATTCCTGCGAGCACTTGGACACGACGTATTGACAAGTTATGAAGCAAAGAAGGCAAATCAATCCATCCCTGATGATGAAGTTTTGATTTTCGCGGCCGAGCAAAATCGTGCTCTCCTGACAATCAATCGCCGAGACTTCAAAATCTTACACAAAAAAGCAGAGAAACACGCGGGGATTATCATCTGCACACAGGATTTGGATTTTTCAGGACAAGCAGAACGAATTCATCAAGCCATCTTAAAACACCCCACTCTGAATAATCAACTGATCAGCGTCAACAAATCAAATCGAAAATGAACAGGCGGGTCCGGGATGAAGTTTAGTACTTCTCCTTCAACTCCCCCACAGGCAGGACGATAAAGCCCTCCTCCTTCGCTCCCAATTGTGTTATTTCGTGGGGGCGTTTCGCGGAGACCCAGGCCGTATACGCGGCCATGAGCGCGTCGAGTTGTTCGGAATGGTGGATCAACTCCATCGGCATCACGCCGAGGCGCAGGCGGTGACGGGTGATCTCCTCGAAGAAATCCATCGGGTCTTTGATGCGCAGTCCCGCGTCGTATAGGATGATCTGACGTTGCAGTCGGCCTTCGAGCGTGGGCTTCGGCAGGGGGACCTGTCCAAGCAGGGCGGTGTAGCAGGCGTGCGGATGAGTCTCCAGCCAGAGGAGTTCCGCACCATCATGGGGATGCTGTTTGAAACCCATCTTCGCCAGCCGCTTGTAGAGCACAAAGCCCAATTGCACCCAGCCTGGGCACGTCTCCTCACGGGAGGGCGTCGCACTGACCGAGATGCCGCGGCCGCGCAGGTCGGCCTCGGCCACCCGAAGGTCCGCGCCGCGCAGCGAGTGGGGAGTCAGCGTCTGCTTTTCGAGTCGCTTCCGCACCAGTCCCACGTTGACGTGGGAGGGCGCGTTGACGGCCACCGTCGCGGCAGGGAAATTGCCAACGAAGGTCAGCACATCTTCGAGTTCGCCTTCGGCCAACGCCAGCAGGTTGCGCTCTTCGTCCAACGCGGCGTAAGTGAACGGACTGCGGCCGGTGGGGTCAATGCCAATGTAAGCAATGTGTGTGAAGAGCATGGTAAGATGGGTTTTGGAAAAGGCGTCGCTTGAATACAAATGCGTTTTTACCACAAAGGACACAAAACGTGCAGAAAGGAATCTTGCCTTTGCCTTTGAATTTCCTTCGTGTCCTTCGTGGTTGAAGAAATTTTCTCTAACGAAAGTGTAGCGCAAAAAGGATTTTTATGCAAACAAAACAACGCATCTGGTTCGCGGGGATTTTACTTCTCGGCATCGCGTGGATCTTTGTCAGCGCAGACCGAAGCGGCGCATCCACTAACGGCCTGACCCCCGCGCCGCAAAAGGGATTCCTCGCACCCGACTTCACGCTCGAAACGCTCGACGGCAAAACGGTCACGCTCTCCGACTTGCGCGGGCAGGCGGTCATTGTCAACGTGTGGGCTTCGTGGTGCGGCCCGTGTCGGATGGAGATGCCCTCGTTCAAAGCAGTCTATGAGGAATACAAAGAGCGCGGTCTCGTGATACTGGCAGTCAACTCCACTTCACAGGATGCGCGGGCGGCCGTCGAGAAATTCGTCGCAGAGTTTCAACTGCCCTTCCCAATTCCGCTCGACACAAAAGGCGAGGCGGCGCGTCTCTACCGCGTCAGCGCGCTCCCAAGCACGTTCTTCATCGGACGGGACGGCGTCATCACCAAAGTCGTCATCGGCGGGCCGCTGGCTGAATCCACCCTGCGCGCCGAAGTCGAATCTCTGCTCGCCGAGGAGATGCCCTGATGTTTCCCATCCTCCACATTGGCCCGCTCGCGGTGCAAGCCGCGGGACTTTTTGTGCTCGCGTCCATTTACATCGGGATGACATTGACGGAGAAGCGCGCCGCCCATAGCGGACTCAATTCCGCTTCGCTCGACAACCTGATCCTGCTGGCCCTCTTTGGCTTTCTCGCTGGCGGACGGCTTTCCTTCGCCCTCACCCACTGGGACAGTTTTCGCGCCTCCCCGCTCGACATCTTTTCCGTCAACGCCTCGCTCTTCGACCTCGCGGGCGGTCTCGCCGCGGGACTCATCGTTGCACTGATTTACGGCCAGCGCAAGGGACTGGCCTTCTGGCCGACGCTCGACGCGTTGACTCCATTTTTCGCGACTGTGCTGGTCGGCCTCGGGCTATCCCATCTCGCGAGCGGTTCCGCCTTTGGCAGGGAAACGTCCCTGCCGTGGGCTGTTGAATTATTCGGGGCTAAGCGGCATCCGAGCCAGGTGTACGAGGTGGCTCTGGCACTATTCATCCTGAGCCTGGTCGGGATGCGAAGACCGCTTCCCGTTGCGGGCGCACAATTCCTGACATTCGTTGCATGGACAGCGGGCGCGCGTCTGTTCCTCGAGGCCTTCCGCGGCGACAGCACGCTCATTTTTGGCGGCCTGCGGCTGGGACAAATTTTGGCGTGGGTTGTGCTGGCGGTTGCATTTCTCGCGCTAACACGGCTACAATCAACGCAGAAATCGGCACACTAATCACTCTCTCTGTTCTGGCTACGCGCAAATGGACAAAGTATTCATCAAAGATTTGAAAGTCCGCGGCATCCTCGGCATCCACGATTGGGAGCGGACCACGCCGCGCGACATCATCATCAACGTCAGTCTCTACACCGACACGCGGCGGGCGGCGCGCACGGACAATATTGCCGATTGCGTCAGTTACAGCGACGTGGCAAGAAAAATCCGCGCCCACGCGGAGAGCGCGGCGCGGATGACAGTTGAAGCACTGGCAAACGATATTGTCGAGTTATGTTTGCAGGAACCTAAGGTGCGGAAAGTGGTGGTGCGGGTGGACAAGCCCGGGGCTGTGGCGGAGGCCGCGTCCGTGGGAGTGGAGGTTGAACGCGCGCGGCCGGTCAGGGTCAGGAAGGAAGCGGGGAAAGTCTGACAGCGCGGAAAGAATCCAAAGTCGGTTTAAATCCGCAAGGGACCTTCACCGCGCGAGATGTTCGCCAAAAATTCCTCGCGTGTGGCGAGGTTGGCACGAAAGGCGCCGTGCATGGCCGAGGTGGTCATGCGGGCGTCGTGTTTTTTAACGCCGCGCGTCATCATGCAAAGGTGCATGGCTTCGACGACAACGGCCACGCCCTGCGGCTTGAGCAGGTCGCTTAGGAAATCGGCGATCTGGCGGGTCATGCGTTCCTGCACTTGCAGGCGGCGGGCGTACATGTCCACGACACGCGGGATTTTGGAAAGTCCCAGCACTTTGCCAGCCGGGATATAGGCCACGTGGACGCGTCCTATGAAGGGGAGCATGTGGTGTTCGCACAGGCTGTAGAATTCGATGTCGCGCACGATGACCATTTCATCGTATTTGACGTCGAAGAGCGCACCGTTGATCATGGCGGTTGGGTTCACCTGGTAGCCCGCCAGCAATTCACTGTACATGCGCGCCACGCGGCGGGGGGTGTTTTTCAAACCGTCGCGCTCGGGGTTTTCGCCCAGCGCTTTCAAGAGTTGCGTCACCGATTTTTCGGCCAGCGGGCCATCTATACGGCTTGTGGCAATTTTGTCATCGGTCAGTTCATCGTCAAAGTCAAACATTTCCATTCTGTGTTCCTGATAAAACTGGCCTGGACAACGCCCAGGCCAGTGGTGGTTTCGGCGGTTGATTTCAGCCGACTTCTGGTTCGATCAGGCCGTAACTTCCATTGCGGCGGCGGTAAAGCACGTTGATCTTGCTGGTCTCTGCGTTATAAAAGACGAAGAAGTTATCATGTTCCAGTTCGCGCATCTGGATGATGGCTTCCTCTTCGTTCATGGGGTAGAGGGTGAATTGCTTGCGTTTGGCAATCAGCGGGGTCAATTCACCGGTCTCGTCATCCATGATCTGCTCGGCGGCTTCGGCGGCAGAGCGCCCATCCCCGCGGCCGCGATAGTGCTTGCCCTTGTAGCGCTCCACCTGGCGATCCATTTTATCGAGAGCGGTATCGAAGGCGGCGTGCAAATCGTCTGCGCGTTGTTCGGCGCGCAGGAGCAGGTTTTTGCCGCGCACGGTGATCTCAGCATTGAAACGGTCATTGGCAGATCGCGCGGACTTGAGATAGGTTAATTCGACGCGCACATCGTCGATCTGCTGAAGATGGCGCTCCAAACGTTTGGTTCGATTGGCCACGTAATCGTGAATTGCATCGGTCATTTCCATGTTGCGGGTCTGAACATCTACATTGTATGACATGGGACCTCCTGTGAAATGGGTGGGTTAGGCTTGATGCAAACCGTGATGCGGCAACGCCCGCGCCACGGTCAATGCAAACACATCTTTTGCGCCCGCCTGGAGGAGCGCATCGGAGCATGACGATAGGGTGGATCCCGTTGTGGAGACATCGTCCATCACGAGGATGGTTTTTCCCCGAACGACAAGCATATCGGCGACAAAGGCATTTTGCATATTATCGCGGCGTTCCACCGCGGAAAGTCCAACTTGCGAGACGGTGTCTCGCGTCCGTTTCAGCGCGGCAGGCTGATAATCCAGGCCAAGAGCGAGTGATAAAGGGCGGGCAATCAAGTCAACCTGATTATACCCGCGTTCCTGCATGCGCTTGCGTCCCAGCGGGACGGGGAGGACCATATCCAACGGCCAATTCAACGTCTCCAAAAAATGCGCAATGGGGACGGCCAGCGCGTCGCCCAGGCCCATATCGCGGCGATATTTCAACTTGTGTAGAGCCTGACGCACAGGGAAATCAAAAGCCGCCCAGGCGCGCAGGGAGCGAAAGGGCGGCGGTTCGACACGGCAACGGTCACAAAGGCCTTCGCTGGCAACTGGCAGGCCGCATTTCTCGCACAACCTGCCTGCAAGCACAGGGACCTTTACCTGACAGTCGTCACACCAACGGGAGCCCGCTTTTCCGCACCCGCCGCACCGGGGCGGAAACAACCAGTCGAGCCCGCTCCAGGCCAATCGGTAAAGCGGATACGACCAGTGGGCTTTTGTCACGGGTTAGGGACCTCCGAGGGCGGCGCCAAAAACGTCGGTAATCTGGATCAGGGCGGGGGTCAACAAAATGATGAGGATGGACGGGAAGATCAGCAAACCCATCGGGAAGATCATTTTGACGGGGGCCTTGTGTGCCTCCTCCTCGGCGCGCTGGCGGCGTTTCATGCGCATCTGCTCAGACTGGATGCGGAGCACTTTGGCCATGCTCACACCAAGTTGCTGGCTCTGAATCACCGCGGCCACGAAACTGGTCATTTCCGGGATGCCCAGCCGGTCCGACATATCGCGCAAGGCTTCGCGCTGGAGTTTCCCCAATTGGATCTCACGAATCGCTCGGGCGAACGCCAGCGAAAGCTGGTTTTCCCACTTTTCACTTACCTTCGACATGGCCGAATCAAAGCTCAGGCCGGCTTCCACGCAGATGGTCAACAAGTCAAGCGCATCGGGCATGGCCTTGCGGATTTCCTTCTGGCGGGCCTGAATCTTGCTGGTCAGCCAGAGTTGCGGAAAGGCGAAGCCAATCAGGCCGAAGACGAGCAGCGCAATGAATAAACGGGAAAACGGCCAGGGGTCCGGGGCGAGGCGGGCAATTAGGAGCAGGAATCCATCAAAGATGACCGGGACAATGAAACGGGTGGCCAGAAAGGTGGCAGCATCGATCCTGCCGGGGTTCCCGGCTAATTCCAATTTGCGCGTGGTGTCCAGCAGTACTTTTTGAGGGGTAAAACGGGCGGAAATTTCACCAAGGCGCCGCATCAGGGGAACGATGACGCGTTCACTGAACGGTTGCGACATTTCGATCTGTTCGAGGGAGACCAGTTCGCCGCGCTCGCTGAACTCGGCCAGGCGCGCCATAAGCGGGTCTACATCCTCGTCCTGGGCCGCCATGGTGCGATTCCCCACCACCACGAGGTAGATCGCCCCGCCGATGAGGATCACACCGATAATGATGCCAATGACCCATTGCATGTTACACCTCGATGTCCGCGATCTTCATCATGATAAAGTAACCGACAATGATCAACATGCCGGCCAGACCAAGCGCCCCAATTCCGCACCACAGGCCTTTGTCGAAGAACGAACTCATGTATTCCGGGTTGAGGAACCACAGAAAGCCCGTCAGGAAGATGGGGATGAGGGCCATGGCGGTACCCGATGTGCGTACCTGCGACGTCAGCACACGAATCTCGCCTTTGATGCGGACGCGTTCGCGGATGGTAAAGGAGATCACGTCGAGAATTTCAGAGAGGTTGCCGCCAACTTCGCGCTGGACATTGATGGCGGTGATGACGAAATCCAGGTCATCGCTGGGGATGCGGCGATAGAGGTTATCCAGCGCGGTTTCCATCGGGATACCCAGTTGCATTTCCTGAACGACGCGGTGGAATTCATCCGAGATCGGGGATGGCAATTCCTTGCTGACGGCTTCCATGGCCTGCATGGTGGAATACCCCGCGCGCAGGCCGTTGACCATCAGGTTGAGCATATCGGAGAGCTGGTCGTTGAAGCGCGTCAGGCGTTTTCCCTGCTGGCGGCGGACATAGAAACCCGGCAGGAAGAACCCAATCGTTCCGCCGATCAGGGCGGAAATGCCGCCGCGTGGATTTAATCCCATCCCGGAAAGCAACCACGCAATCACGGCCATACCGACCACCGAGATGACGATCAACGCAAAATATTCGCCCACGTGGAATTTCAAGTCTGCGCGCGCCAGTTGACGGGCAATGCGATCCCCCATGGAAGATTTTTCGACTCGCCTGTTAACCCATTCGGTCAGGACCGAGCGATCCGCCTTGCGATCCTCCTCGGTCTTCTCCCCTTCCAGATATTGGCCGAGTCGTTTCTCCACGAGCGAGCGCTCGCTGTTCACAGAAATGTAGATGCCCACGGCCAGGAGGCCCAGGACAAAGACACCGCCAATGACAATGATCAGGGTGGTTGGATTCATGGCTAGTAGCGACGCCGCTCTCCAATTCCGAAGATGGACGGCGGCAAATGGATGCCAGCCGCCTCGATCTGGTCCATGAACTTCGGGCGCAGGCCGGTGGGGCGCAGGCGGCCCACAATCTTTCCGTTTTCGATGCCGCTCTGTTCAAAAACAAAGATGTCGGTCATGGTGATTACATCCCCTTCCATGCCGCTGACTTCGGTGATGTTGACGATTTTACGCGTACCGTCCCGCATACGGTCCTGGTGAACAACGAGGTCGATCGCGGAGGAGACCTGTTCGCGGATGGCGCGTGAGGGCAGATCCATGCCTGCCATCAGGGTCATCGTCTCGAGACGGGAGAGGGTATCGCGCGGCCCGTTGGAGTGAAGCGTGGTCATCGAACCATCGTGACCCGTGTTCATAGCCTGGAGCATGTCCAACGCGGCCTCGTCGCGGATTTCGCCCACGATGATGCGGTCGGGGCGCATACGCAACGAGTTAATGACCAGGTGACGGATGGTGATCTCGCCTCTTCCTTCGATGTTGGGCGGGCGCGACTCCAATGTCACCACATGTTCCTGACGGAGTTGAAGTTCCGCCGCGTTCTCGATGGTGACAATGCGTTCATCGTTCGGAATGAAACCCGAAAGAATATTGAGAAGAGTCGTCTTGCCCGAGCCGGTACCGCCAGAAATGACGATGTTCAAGCGTGCTTCTACGCAGGCCTTCAAGAATTGCAGGGCTTCCTGCGAAATAGACCCAAACTGGACGAGTTGATCCACCGTGATCGGGTTCTTGGCAAACTTACGGATAGTCAATACTGGGCCAACCAGCGAAACGGGCGGGATGACAGCATTGACGCGCGAACCGTCCTGCAGACGGGCATCCACGTAGGGGCTGGCCTCGTCAATACGGCGGCCCAGCGGCGCAACGATGCGGTCAATGATGCGCATGACGTGTTCGTTGTTTTCAAACGTCACCGGCACGCGGTGGATCTTGCCTTTGCGCTCGATATAAATATTCTTCGCCCCGTTGACCATGATTTCGGTGATGCTCTCATCCTCCAACAGAGGCTGTAGCGGACCCAGTCCCAGGATTTCCGCGGCGATCTGTTCGAACAGGCGGGCGCGTTCCGGCCTCGAGAGGACGATATTCTCCTCGGACAGGATCTGCTCGAAGAGGTCCTGGATGGTGCGGCGCACTTCGTCGATCCGCGAAATATCCATGGACGGGTCGAGCTCGGCCAGCAATCGGTTTTGGACGCGGGTCTTTAGATCGAAATAGGTTCCCGCCTGTGGCGCGGTGATGGGAGCATTGGTACGTCTGGCTTGCAAGGATGACAAGCGCGAGGCGTCGCCTCCACCGCTTGCCTGTCCACTGGACGGCGCTTGCGGCTGGCTGGCCGGTGTGCTGCTTTGACCTTGTTCGATTCGCTTCAAGAGAGACATCTTCCAACTCCTAAATCACCATTCAACCAAAAATAACCTATCGTTTTGCAGAATGGTCGTCTACTTCCAATTCCAACGACGCGAGGCGGCCGCGCACGCTTTCCGCCAGGCCGAAAATCCCGCGCGCCACCGGCTGCGACTTGTTGTCCACCATGAAAGGCACGCCGCGATTGACGGCCGGAATGACCACGCGTTCATCCAGCGGGAGGACCGCCGCCACTTCCTGCTTGAGATTCTCGCCCACGCGCTCGGCTGTGATGGCGATCCGTTTGTCGAAGCGGTTCATCACAAAGGCGATGCGGTTGCGGTCAATCCGCAGATTCTGCAACAGGTCAAGGAAGAGGCGGGCATTCTTGATGGCGGGAATATCCTGCGTGGTGACCAGGATAATCACGTCGCTCACGTCAATGGCGGCCACGGTGACGTCGCTAAGGTATGGCGCTGTGTCAATCACAACGTACGCGTACATCTGACGCAAAAATTCGATGATCTTCAGGAACTGGTCCGCCGAAATTTTGTCGGCCATTTCAGGTCGGGAAGGCGATGCAAGGATGCTAATGCCTGTTGCAGCATGTTTGAGCAAAACGCCATCCACAATGTCGGGGTCAAGTTCGTCGGCCAGAGGAGCCAGGTCGGCAATGGTATTTTTGCCCTGTTCATTGAAGAACACGGCGACATCGCCATACTGCAAATTAGAGTCTACGATGACCACGCGCGTGTCGTCGTTATGCAACGCCAGTGCAAGGTTGACAGCGATCGTCGTGCAACCCGTCCCGCCCTTGGGACTATACACGGAGACGACTTTTCCGCGCGTCAATCCAAATCCGACGGACGCCATGGACGGCATTCCTGTGCTGGCAACGTTCGCCGCAGAGCGGACCGAGGCGATCTTCGCGCGTTCGACGCGCGCCATCTCGCCCGCGCGGCGGATGGCCGAGATCAATTCATCGCCCATCGGCGGTTTGGTCAGGAAGTCGCGCGCGCCGGCCAGCATGGCCCGCCGCATATAGTTCTGGTCCCCCTGCACCGACAGGATGACCACCTGAATATGGGGCATTTTCTGGCGGATGTTCTCGGTGGCGGTAATCCCATCCACGTCCGGCATGTTGATGTCCATCAAGACAACATCCGGGTCCATTTCGTGAGCAAACTGGATGCCCTCTTTCCCAGAGCGCGCCGCGCCCACCACTTCAACGTCACTTTCGAATTGAAGCAATTTGCGGACATTCTCGCGCGTTTCCGCAACGTCGTCCACGATCAGGACCCGAATTTTTTCACCAGCCATAAACCTGTGACCTCAGAAACTCAAATGACTACTCGGGCGACACCGTCACGATATCATTTGGCAAAAATGGGAGACTCAGAGTATCCACTCGCGGTGTGAGGGAGTATGCGAGTTTCACAGGCACGGTAATCCTATGCTGGCTGAGCAGGAATTGCAGTGTGGCTGATTCTGTCTCCTGTCGGGCTGTGTCGCCGCTGTTGCGCAGAGTAAGATACAAGGGGGTATTGGTATAAACCAAATAAGTCAACACCACTGCTTCCTGCGGCGAAACCACCAACGTAACAATGTCCGGAGCTTGGCCGCTGCTGGCCTGCTGCGCTCCCGGCTGCGGAGTGGGAGCGGCTTGATTCGCCGCCACCTGTTCGGTCGTCAGCGGGAAGTTGCCTAGTTTCAAGACCGACACATCCTGAATGATCATCTGACAAACGGGACGCGGCCGCTGGGTCTCGGACGGGACAATGTAAATGCCCTGTTGGAACGCAGATTCCACCTCGGTCCGCCCCTGATAAGGAAAGACCTGAGGCGCCACAGCGCTGTTGTTGATTCCAACCGTGATGCCCGGCATCTTGGCGGGTTCAACATTGGCCGGGCCGGTCAGCGCGCTCACATAATTGGGTGTCACCGTTTGATAGGACGGATCCACATCTACCATGAGCATACAAGTGATAACATTCACGTGCGCTCCATCCGCGATGCCGTAGCCGACCGCGGAAAGCCTCGAGATGGGGATCGTGATGGCATTCTTTCCAGCCGCAATAATGTTAGCCCACGCTGGTCCACCGGCATCCAGGCCAACATCTGGCGGGACAACATCACCGCTGGTAATAATACTGCCCTGTTCGATGTCTTGTTTGGCCTTTTGACCCAACAAACTGTTCTTTTCATCGATTTTGAACATTACATCTGCCACAGAGGTCTCAGGCAAAGTGTAAGTACCCAAGAGCTCCTCTGTGACGATTGTTCCTTGTGCAATTTTCTGCTGGGCATAGTAGACTTGATACACCGTCGCCGTTGGAGCGGTCGGTTTTAATATGTTTGACAAGCCAGGTAATGCCACCACCGCCACTAGGACGATGATCAGGATAATAGCGACGAGAATTATGATTGTTCCACGACGCATAGGTTCTCCTCTCTGATTTAGGACCGCTTAGCGGCGGTGAGTCTTTTATATCACATTCATTATACAGGAAAATTGCAAAAACCTGTCTAATACAAAAGTGGGACTCTGTCGAAAGACAGAGTCCCACCAACACACAAAAGACAACCAGACTTAGACGCTGGAGAGGCTGTCATTGATGGTTGAGAAGACGTTGCCAATGATGGGTCCGAGAAGCATCAGAACCGCAATGACAACAATAGCGACCAAAACAAGGATTAACGCATACTCGACCAGGCCCTGGCCTTTTTCTTTTGGGGCGAACAACATGGGGTTTCACCTCCTTTCCGCTTGAGAATTCTCTGAGACCATCCCAGAGTAAAGCACATTATAAGCAATTGCAACGTACTATTACGATACTAGTACTAAATGTGGGACTCCCTTGCTTGTGAGAGCCCCACATTTATGTCAACTGAAGAAATTACACGCTGGAGAGGCTGTCATTGATGGTCGAGAAGACGTTGCCGATGATCGGGCCAAGCAGCATCAGGACGGCGATAACAACGATGGCAACCAAAACGAGAATCAGCGCGTACTCAACCAAGCCTTGTCCTTTTTCTTTCGGTGCGAATAACATGGTGTTTCTCCTTTCT
Organism: Anaerolinea thermophila; assembly: GCA_020722375.1. Taxonomy (GTDB): domain Bacteria; phylum Chloroflexota; class Anaerolineae; order Anaerolineales; family Villigracilaceae; genus Denitrolinea. Next base: position 8,415 of record DYKX01000031.1, on the reverse strand, counting down.
TTGGAATTGTTGAGGAATTGCTCCTCAAATCTGCGCACATTATAGTCACTTTATTCCAAAAGACAAGCCGCCGCAAGCAAATTTCACTAACAATAATGTTAGTCTAACAATTCTGCAATTCAGATTATTCTCTCGCTTGAAAGCCTGTCGCTGTTCTTGTTACGCGATATTTCTCGCTGGAACAGAAAAGACGACGCGCGTGCCCTTCCCAACCGCACTGTCAATTTCAAATGTTCCGCCGAGCATTTCAGCCCGTTCCTTGATCAACTTCAAACCCAAACTGCCGCTTTGGTCCAGTATTTCCGAATCGAGCCCCTTGCCATTATCGTCCACAGTCACTCTCACTAACTGATCTCCCATGTCCAACAGAACCTTGGCCGTTGTTGCCTGACTATGACGTGACGCATTACCGATCAATTCCTGGATCGCGCGGAAGATCATCACCTCGATATAAGGCTCCAGCCGCCTTTCCGTCCCGGTGACCGTGACGACCACGTCCAAACTGGTTTGCTCGCGGAACGCGTCCGCATATTTCCGTATGGTGGGAACCAATCCAAGATCGTCCAGCATCATGGGACGAAGTTCAAAAATGAAATTGCGCACTTTCTGGAAGGTGCCCATGGCCGCGACCTTGAGATTGCTCAATTCTTCACGAGCCTGTGCAGGATCCACTTCCAGCAGACGCATGGCAATTTCTGTTTGGAGAATGAAATTGGAGAGCGCCTGGGCGGGACCGTCATGCATCTGGCGGGACAGTCTCTGCCGCTCGGATTCCTGCGCATTGACCAGCATTTCGACGCTGGTCATTTTCCCCTTGCTGGTCGCCACGGCGGCATTCGTCGCGCCGCTCGCCTGCGAGTTTAAACGCTCCAAAAGCGCCTTCAATTTTTCGAGATGTTGTTTGTCGTTCTGGAGTTTTTCCAATTGGCCGCGCATCACCAGTAAACGTTGCTGCGCATCCAATGCAGAATCGTACACCATGCGCAACTCTTCAGGCGGCAATTTGTTGATCTGTCCCTGCACCTGTTGTAAATGTGCCGTAATCGCCGCGTTGCGTTGGGAGATCTTGGCCAACTCGCCCTGGCTTTGTTCGATCATCAACGTCACTTCGCGCAAGGCGCGCTGGGTGTCTTCCAATTCAACCTGCAAATCCATTCCCGCCCCGTCAGAAGAGAGCGCGGTATCATGCTCATTCGTCATTTCAATCACTCCTGCTTTGTTGAATCTTTCAAAGTGACCCATCCGCGCTTGAGAGCATAGATGACCGCCTGTGTGCGATCATCCACACCAAATTTTCGCAGAATCGATGTGACGTGGTTCTTGACCGTCTGGTGACTGATCTCCAGCAAATTGGCAATTTCCTTGTTGCTCATGCCTCGCACCACACACGTCAACACTTCCATTTCACGATCGGATAGTGGATGGAACGGATTGCCAGGTTCGCTGTACGAGCGGCGCGCCCCTTCCGTCTGGCTGATCAGCCAATCGTCCAGTTCGCGGCGGGAGAACACGCGAGAGCCGAACACGTACCTCCCGTCCGCCACGTTGCGAATCGCCTTCATCAGGTTGAGCGGCTCAATATCCTTTGCCAGATAACCCGCCGCGCCCGCCAGAGCGGCATGCACCGCCTGTTCCCTTTCATCATATCCCGTCAGAAGCAAAACGCGCGTGGGAAGTTTATCCTGCACGATCAGATGTGTAATCTGCTGACCATTCATGCCAGGAAGGTTGATATCCATCAACGCGATCTGCGGCTTCAGGGAGCGGACCATCTCCAGCCCCTCTTCCCCGCTGGCGGCCTGCCCCAAAATCATCATGTCCGCTTCAAGCGACAGAGAATCTACAACACCCTGACGAAACAGGGGATGGTCATCCACAATGAGAAGGGTTATTTTTTTCATCGGAAACCCGCTTCATTTTTTATTCTATGGAATTTTAACACAGAATTGAACAAGTTCTTTCAACGAGCGCGCCAGCGGTACACAGAAAGATTTTCCCCGCCCAGCATCGGAGCAATCGCGCCCTTCGTTGAAAACACCTGCTCCGCACGGGCCGCCAATTGGGGATATAGATTGGGAAACGCGACGAAATAATCCGCGCCGCGTTGGTTGAGATACTCGGCCATGCGCGCCTCATCACGCAAAAAGGGAATCACATCGGGCGAAACAAGCCCTGCCAGGTCGATCAACTCGTGATGGTCGAAATACCCCAGCGCGCCGATATCGTGTGCGGCCACCAGCGCGTCGGGCGGCAGGTTGGCATCCACCCATTTCGCCGTCGCCACCATCTCCGTTTCGATCAATGCGACATCCTGCGCGTAGGACCGCGCACCCAGCCCGACGAAGCCGACGGTCACCAGCGCGACGACCACGACCCAGCCCATTCGCATCAACCCGACCATTGGGCGGGCCGCGGCTTTCTGGAAGGTTTTCGCCAGCCCAAGCAGACTCCACAAAAAGAGGATCGGCATGGCAGGCATGAGATACCGTCCATGCTGGTACGGCGGCAGGCGCAACGCGTAGATGAGCACGTAACCCGCAAACCAAATCATGCCCGCCAGCGTACCCCAATCGCGAGCGCGGACGGATTTCACCAGCCAGATGACCGCGCCTGGCAACAAGACCAGCGACGGACCTGTCAGGATTTGCAGGAAAGCGAGACCAAGTTTTTCGAGCAGGGGTTTGGCCTGCCACAAAGTGTACTCGGCCTGCTTGGCATAAAATGTGTTCGGAAACGGATTGCCCGATAACATCAAATTGAATAAGAGATACATCCCGAACAGGAAACCGAAGCCGATGAAGAAGCGCGTCAGGGAGGAGGCGGGCTTGGAACGCAGAGCGAGAGTCAACGCGGCGGGACCGAGCAGGGTCAAACCGTCGGGGCGCACCCAGACCGATAACGCAGTCAACAGGCCCAAGGTCAGGGGGCGAGGCGAGGACTCCGTGAGCAGGATCAGGCTCATCGTCACGAGCGCGGCGTGGAGGAGAGTCTCCATCCCCGAACCCGCGGACCAAGTCAGATGCCACTCGAAGACAAAGAAAAGTCCGATGAGCGGAAAGCGCGGACGATAGGAGGTCAACAGGCGGCGCGCCGAAGTTTCTGCGAAGGCGGCGAGGGCAAAGAGGAAGAGGCCGCCGAGGAAGTATGTCCAAACGTAAGGCGCGAGGCGTAGGAAAAATCCGATGGCGAGGAGCGCAGACCAAAGCGGAGCGGTGGAACCTGCGGAGGGCACGCCGGGGAGGAATGCCCATTCGCCGCGCAGGGCAAGGTTGCGGGCGTAGGTGAGATGAATCCACGAGTCGTCGAGGGGGAAGCCGAGGCGGAGATACAGCGCGCTGGCTGCGAGGTAGATGCCGAGGCTGAGAATGGACGCGGCGGCGAGGATGGAGATGTCGCGGCGGCTGAGGTCAGCGGAGGATTTCGTAGAGGCGGTTGCCATCGATTTCTCCGAGGTATTTAAATTCGGGGCGAGAATTTGGACTGAGGTACAGTTCGCGCAGGTCTTCGGACGTGCCGAGGATTTCCAGGACAAGATACTGGGCATCGTAGCGTTCTGCCACGGCAAGAAGCGCGGGAAAGCCGCCCGCGGGAAGCGCGATGGCTGGACGATCTGTGACGATGTTGTAGCCAGGCGGGTTGCGGACAATGATAACCGCGTCCGCAGGCGCGCCTGCTTGAACGAGGAGAGTCTCCACGCTCGCGTAGTGACCGTCCTCGCGCTCCCAGCCTGGGAGAACGCGCAAAGCGAAAATTGCAATCGTCATCAGCACGGCGATACCGACCAGAGAGGCGCGAAAGATGGCAAAGGCGCGATCGTCGAAAAGGTTTCTTCGACGCGCTGAGGCGACGATCGCGTCCAAGCCCACAGGCGCGAGACTCCACCAGATGGGTTGGAGCGCCGCACCCGCGTGAAAGAACGCGCCGCGCGGTCCCGCGAACGGAAAAACGATTGTCATCGCGACAAGCAGCAAAACCCATGCAAGCATAGCAAAGCGAACGCGAATGTCGCGGCGAAGAATCCACAGGCCGATGAGGATGAACGGGAAGAGGAAGATGCCTCCCTGCGCGGCAAAAGCGTTGAGCAGATTGAGTTTGAGCGCATCAAGGCGGGCCAGCAGGATCGCGTCCCAGCCAGAGGCCAGCCAGGAGTCGAAGGTCAACTGCGAGGCGGGATAGGCGAAAGTATCGTTGTAGTTTGTCAGCCAGAGGGCGCGCGATCCGCCGGGGGCCATGAGCGAGCCGAAGAGGTTCAGGTTGCGGAGGTACCAGGGGGAGATCACGAGGAGGAAAGCAAAGGTTACGAGGAAGATATTGCGTAGTGCGTATTGTGTAATGGCCGATAGAAGATAGAAGTTAGAAGATAGAGGTCGCGGAGAGGACAGGCCACCCTGAAAATTTGAATCCGTGCTTACCTGTGTACCTGTATACCTGTGTACCTGTGCATTTGCGTGCCACACCGCGACGAGGAGGGACATTCCCAGCCAGAGCAGGCCGTCGGAGCGGGCGAGGGTCATGAGGGCGGAGGTGAGGCCGAGGAGGAAAAAGGTAATTGGTAATTGGTAATTGGAGTGCAGACTTTCAGTCTGCATGGCGGCGGACTGAAGTCCGCGATCCGAGGAGAGTAGAGAGGAAAGAAGAAGGAAAAAAGAGATTCCCAGGAGCATGTAGATGGCGTAGTTGTCCGTCACAGGGAGGAAGGGCGCGTAGTAGACGGGGAAACAGGCCAGAAGTCCAGAGAGAAGCGAGATGGCGCGGTTGGAGGTCAGGCGGAAGGCGAGGAGGGACGTCAACGGCGGGACGAGGGCGGCGAGGAGGATGAATCCGATGCGCGCGGCGGCGAAGGTGGTCTGCCCTGTCAGCCACATCCCCGCCGCGGCAACAATGGAAGCGAGAGGCATCCAGTAGGCGTGGGAGGGTTGGGGTAGGTCGGGCGGGTCGCTGAGATAATTCCAGATGTACGGCTCGGTGAAGCCGTTGCCCTTGGCGAGTTGGATGCCGCCGCCAAAATAGTAGTCCGCGTCCATGTAACCAGGCAGGGACTGGAATTGCGCGATGGCGAGTGGAACGGCGAGGCCGAAGAGAAAGAGGAGGAGAAGGTCACGGCGTGTCATTTTTGCAACTCCCTCTTCACTCCATCCAGCCAGGTGAGAGGCGGATGGACAACGTACCAGCGAATCCAATACAGGCCGAGGAGGATGAGAATGGGCGGGAGGAGGAAGGTCAGGCCTTCGGCAAGCAGGGATGAGGCAACAAAAGTGCGGAGGAGAAGAGGCAGTGCGAAAAACAATGCCACAATGAGCGAGAGGATGAGATAGGGGAATTTTTTCCAGCGTTCCCACGCGAAGGGCAGAATGAACGCAAACGAAAACACGAGCGGCGCAAGATTGGCGAAGGTGTTGGAAAATCCCAGCAGGGGCGTGACAGCAATGGCCAGCGCGAAGGCCCAGACCACGCGGCGGAAGTCCTTGCCGCGCAGGGCGGCGAACCATTCCACGACGAGAATGAGGAGTAACGCTGAAACAATGAGCAGGGACAGGTTCGCGCCAAAATTCGGGAGCCATTCCTCGAGGAAGCGCGCGGGGGTGAGGAGGTCGTCCGCACGCCAGTTGGCCGCGACGGCGCGCGCGTAGGGCCAGAACCAGTTGGGGTAGATGAGGAAGGCGACCACACCCAGCACGAACCAGGTCATGCCAATACCAGAGAAGACGCGCCAGCGGCGGGCCGTGAGCGCCGCGAGAATAAGGAAGGCCCAGAGCAGGAGCGTCGTTTCCCACTTCATGGCAGAGATGGCAAGGAGGAAGCCCGCCATTTCATCGCGGAAGTCACGCATGGCAAAGAGCGCGCCGACAAGGGCCAGCACGAGCAAAATGGAGAAGGAACCGTCGAGAAACGCGGAGGCGGCATAGGACCACGTCAACGCGAAGGCGAGGAGAAGGACCGAGAACCAGCGCGGCGGCCGCCAGTCCGCGAGGCGAAGCGGGAAGAAGACGAGGAAGACCAGTCCGATTTCAGAAAGAGTCATCCAGACGGCGCGCATCCAGATCGTCCAGGAAGGGTCTGGAACAGGGAGGGCGGGCAACAGCATTTGCAGAAGTTGATACAGGTACAGCGGAAGGAGGAAGAACAAAAACAGAGGAAAGGGGATGTCCAGCGCGTACGGATGTTCTCCTGTGCGGATGGCGCGTCCGTACACCGCGCGTTGCGTCTCTTGCGCGATCGTCTGGCTGTACGGGTCGGTGTTCTCGAACAGGAAAGCGCGGGCGCCGTTCCACGCGGGGAGCAGGTCCGCGCCTGCGCCAAATTGACCTGCCAGCCACCAGTTCAACGTGACCAGAACCGCGGCGAGGAAGAGTCCCAGCAGAACGAAAGCGAGGAGGATTTGAAAATCCTTGAATGAGAATTTGGGCTGTTTCACGATGAAATTCTATAAGGGCGAACATGAAAAATCGGACGCGGCGAACGCGGATTACGCGGAAGAGCGAGGATGTTTTCCTCGACGGTTTCCGTCAACGGCACGTCTTTCGCGTCCAGCAATTTACGGCACCAAAATCTTCAACCTGCCCGGCTGAATCGAATACTCAAAATCCTGGATGAATTGCGGGAATAATTCGCCGTCCGTGTGGGCGGGCGAGGGATGATCCAAATGGATCGTCAGCCGCGTGCATTCCACTTCGTACATCCCGTCCATTTCCACGTAACTGCCCTTGCCGGGTTTCATGGCGCGCGGCAATGCGATGAACATGCCGAGACGCGTCTTGCGATAACCGTACGCAAAAGTGAGTTTGCCGTCATCGAGTTTGGCGTGCGGGGTCATGAAAAAGAGTCCGCCTGTGCGCGGGCCGTTGCCAATCGAGACCAGCGTCAACGGGCCGCTGTATTCGCCGCCGTCCCATTTCACTTCGCCGCGCCATTCGGGTTTGTCCATGATGGCCTGCACCGCCGCGATCAGATAACGCGCCAGCCCCTTGATATTGTGGATTTTTTCGTGCTTGGTGGTGACGTATGGTTCGAGTCCCGCGGCGGAGTTGTTCGCGAAGAATCGGTCGTTCAACTTGCCGAGATCAATCGCCCGCGTCTTCCCCGCCTTGATGACCTTCGCGGCCGCGGTCAAATCGGTGGGGATGCCGAGATTGACGACCAGATCGTTGGCACTCCCTGTCGGCATGATGCCCAGCGGACCGATCGGTTCATTCGCGGACTTCGCGGCGCGCGCCAGCCCGTTGACGGCGTCGCCAATCGTCCCATCCCCGCCTGTGACGATGATCGGCGAGAAACCCGCGCGGGCGGCCTCCTCTGCAAGGTCGGTTACATGACCCTTTCGCTCGGAGATGACAGATTCAAAATCCACGCCTGCGGCTTTAAGCGCGGCCTGCACCTCAGGCCAGCGCGCCTGCGAATTCCAGCGGTTCGAATAGGGGTTGAGGATCACTTTGGCGGTCATCGGCCCTCCAGAAGATGGGTTTTGTCCATTTTACTCGAAGTCCATTCTTTGAACTGCGAGAGAATCACGGCGGCAAAAATCAGCGCGCATCCCAAAATTTGAATCGGCGCAAGAATTTCGTCCAGCAACAGCCACCCTGCCAGCACCGCGAAAACCGATTCGAGGCTGAGAATCAGCGCGGCGTCCGCGGGAGGCGTGTGTCGCTGTGCCCAAATCTGGAGCGTGTAACAGAGTCCCAGCGAGAAGAGCGCGGTGTAGGCGATGGCCGCGGCGAGCGGCCAATCCAGCGGCAGGGATTTTTCCACGAAGAGACCGACGAGGAGATTGAGCAATCCGCAGACGACGAGTTGTCCCACCGAAAACGATTTGGACTCGAACTGTGACGCGAACTTCCCCAACACGATCACGTGGAACGCCCAAAACAAAGCGCTGACCAACTCGAGCACGTCTCCCGTGCGGACCTCGAAACGGCCTCCCGTCGAAAGCAGGTACGCGCCGCCGACAGCCATCCCCACCGCTGCGAGCGACAGCCAGTGAAGACGTTCGCGCCACCCGATCAATAGAACAATGGGGACGAGTACAACATACAGGCCTGTGATGAATCCCGCGTTGCCCGCGGTGGTGTAAACAACCCCCACCTGCTGTAAGGCGCTGCCGATGAAGAGGATGAAGCCCGCGATGAACATCCATTTGAATTGAGCGCGAGGGGCGGACGAAATAGTATTTCGTCCTACAAACGGCAATACCACCAGCGCGGCGAGCAGATAGCGCACGCCATTGAACAAGTACACGCTATTCAACTGCCCCGCGACGCGTTGCGCGACGAAGGCAGATCCCCAAATGATGGAGACGAGGAGGAGGGTGAGGTCGGCTTTGAGGCGCATAGTTTCCAGTGTTCAGTGATCAGTTTTCAGTGGAGTGAAAGATGAAAGATGAAAGATGAAAGATGAAAGATGAAAGATGAAACTCGAAGT
>DYKX01000176.1 GCA_020722375.1 Anaerolinea thermophila | reverse complement strand
CGAGCAACTTGTTCGGCGAAAGTATCATCTTTTTTGATTTTGGCATAAATTCTTGACGCGCCCCATTCGGGTCCAAAATCTTGAGCGGCAAATCTCTGCGCTGTAATGATTCTCAAAAACTTTTCCTGGGAAAGATTTGTTAGGGCAAGTAAAACTCCCAGAAAATTTTCGTCTTTCTGCAAAAACTGTTTCAGGCTTTGGGCAGGGTCTGTGTCAGACTCGAAATTCAAAAGTTCTGCCACAATGCCGCGCACACGTTCGCGCATTAGTTGCTCAAGTTCGGGGATTTTAAGCAAGGGCGTACAGGTTCTGATGAAGTCGTCAAAAGATAGTTTCGCAATAGCCGCTGCCATAAATCGTTATCTCCTACTCAGATTATACCAACTTATACGTTTCCACTTGTCTCCTTCATCCTTTCCCCTCTCCCCCATGATAAAATAACCCCATGCTCCCCTCCCTCGAAAAACTCCGCAAATTCTTCCGTCTCGAGCACGAGAACGGATACAACAACACCGCCATCATCGGCGGACTGGTCAAGATCCTCGACTTTTGGGAAAGTGAAGCCCGCGCCGAGAGCGTCGAAGAGGCCGTCGTCCAGGCTGTGACCCAGCGACTCAAAGGCTACGAAGCGCTGACTCCCCAAGGCCGCGCCGACTCGCTCAAGGGACTGTGGAAACGTCTCGGCGAAACCTATCCCGAAGCCACGCAAAAGCCGAAGGAACAGCCTCGTCCGCAAGCGAGGCCGCGGCCACAGCAACCGCCTCCTCCGCCCGCGCCGCGTCCCGAAGGCGAGGAAATGCCCAAATGGTTAGAACCAACTCCCCCGACGCGCGAAGCGACTGAACGTCCGCGTCCGCCTCAGCAACGCGCGCCCGCTCCCAGTCAGGGACGAAGCGAGAGCGCGCCAGGCGGACGTACCTCCGCCACACCCGCCGCGCTCGGCGCGCAACTCACCGTCCTCCAGGGCGTCGGGCCGCGTCACGCGCAGACCCTCGGCGCGCTCGGCATGACCACCCTCGGCGACATGCTCTACTACTTCCCACGTCGCTACGAAGATTACAGCCAGTTGAAGCCCATCAAAAATTTGTGGGTCAACGAACAGGTTACAGTTATCGGCGCGGTGCAGTCGGTGACCACGCGCCCGATCAAAGGCGGCAAGGCGCAGATCGTGGAGGTCGTCATCACCGACGGCACGGGCGCGCTGCGGCTCTCGTGGTTCAACCAGCCCTGGATCGCAAACCGCATGAAGACGGGCGATAACGTGGCCGCCTCGGGCAAACTCAGCCAGTTTCTTGGACGCCTCGTCATGAACAATCCCGACGTCGAGCCTGTCGAGGCCGAACACCTGCACACCAATCGCATTGTGCCGATCTATCCGCTGACCCAGCGTATCACGCAGAAGTGGCTGCGCGGACTGATGAACCAGGTTGTGACATACTGGGCGCCCGCGCTCGTGGATCACCTGCCCGATTCGATTCGGACGTCGGCGGGGTTGCTCCCGCTTGGCCGCGCCATCGGTCAGGCGCATTTCCCCGACTCGCAGGACGAACTCAAACGCGCCCGCGCCCGACTCGCCTTCGACGAAATTTTCTTCTTGCAGATGGGCGTGCTGGCGCAAAAACGCGACTGGCAAGCCGCGACCGCACGCCGCTTCGAAACCTCCGACGAGTGGCTGGGCGCGCGTGTGGCTGGCCTTCCCTTCACCCTGACGAACGCGCAGACCCGCGCCCTCGACGAGATCCGCCGCGACCTCGCGAGCGGACGCCCGATGAACCGTCTTCTGCAAGGCGATGTCGGTTCGGGGAAAACTGTCGTGGCCGCGCTCGCCGCCGCGATGATCAACCAATCGGGCGCGCAAGCCGCCATCATGGCGCCGACCTCGATTTTGGCAGAACAACACTTCCGCAGTTTCTTGAACTTGCTTTCTAGCGCACATATCCGACTGCTCGTTGGCGACACCGCCGAATCTGAAAAAGCCGAAATCCGCGCGGGACTTGCGGACGGTTCCATCAAAGTCGTTGTCGGCACGCACGCGCTGATCGAAGACCCCGTCCAATTCAAGGACTTGCAACTGGTTGTCATTGACGAACAACATCGCTTCGGCGTGGAACAGCGCGCCGCGCTCCGCAACAAGGGGACGACGCCTCATCTTTTGGTGATGACCGCCACCCCCATCCCGCGTTCGCTCGCCCTCACCCTCTACGGCGACCTCGACCTCTCCGTCATGGACGAAATGCCCGCAGGACGTCAGCCCATCGAAACGTACGTGCTCCGTCCGCAGGAACTCGAGCGCGCCTTCTCGCTCATCCGCTCGCAGATCAAGGACGGACGCCAGGCCTTCATCATCTATCCGCTCGTGGAAGAAAGCGAGAAGATGGACAATCTCAAAGCGGCCACCGAGGAACACGAGAAACTCCAAAAGGAAATTTTCCCCGAACTAAAACTCGGTCTCCTGCACGGACGCCTCAAGCCCGACGAAAAAGACCGCGTCATGGCCGACTTCCGCGACAAGAAGTACGACATCCTCGTCTCGACCACCGTGGTCGAAGTCGGCGTGGACGTGTCGAACGCGACGGTCATGCTGGTGGAGGGCGCGAACCATTTCGGCCTCGCCCAACTCCACCAACTGCGCGGCCGCGTCGGACGCGGCGCGGCGCAATCCTACTGCCTGCTCGTCCCCGATCACGAAGACGCGGTCGAGAACGAACGCCTGCAAGCCATGGCCGAAACCAACGACGGCTTCATCCTCGCCGACCGCGACCTGCAGCAGCGTGGTCCCGGCGAATTCCTTGGCACAAGGCAGGCGGGTTTTGGCGTCTTGAAGATGGCGAGCATTACAGATATTCCCCTCATCGAAAAAGCGCGCAACCAGGCGCAGGCATTGTTCGAGAAAGACCCCAATCTGGAAATGCCCGAACACAAATTGCTGGCAGAGGCGCTCGGAAGATTTTGGGGCAAGAGTTCGGGAGATGTGAGTTAAGTACCGCAAAATTTATTTTGCGCCCCCAGAGGCAACATGAATGTTGCGGTACTGAAAACCCGCTTTCAAATCCCGAAGGGATGACATGATTGTAACGACGACACCCGCGTGACAATCCAATCCCGAAAGGATGGCATGATTCCCCGCCCCGAGGATGGCACCCCCCGCCCCCTAACACCCCTTCGGGGTTGGGAACAACATCCGCCCTCGAATCTAGAATCCTTCCACCCCTTCGGGGTTTTGGAAGACTACGTGACTAGCAGACTAGGAGACTAGCAGACTACCATGGTCAAAGCAATCTTTCCCGGCACCTTCGACCCCATCCACTACGGCCATATTGACATCGCCCGCCGCGCGGCGCGTCTCTTCGATGAAGTGGTGATGGCTGTCTATGACAAGCCGCTCAAGACCCTGCTCTTCTCGCCCGAAGAACGGATCGCCCTCGTCAAACAGGCGTTTGCCGACAATCGCAAGGTCAGCGTGATGGGCTACTCCGGCCTGACGGTGGAATTCGCCCGTCAGATCGGCGCGCAGGTCATCGTGCGCGGTCTGCGCGTCTTCTCGGATTTTGAATTTGAATTCCGCATGGCATTGGCGAACCAACGTCTCACGCCTGATATCGAGACCATCGCGCTGATCACCGCCGAACAGCACACCTTCCTGTCCTCCAGCACTGTCAAGGAAATTGCCATGTTGGACGGCGACGTATCGTCCATGGTGCCGCCATTCGTGGCGGAGGCGTTGAGGCACAAGATCAGCAACGGGAATCACCAGCCGCTGCCGAATGCGTTGAGGGACTGAGTACACAGGTAAACACGTAGATAAGTACACACGTGCCTGAACCATTACATACTTTACCTGTGTAC
>DYKX01000030.1:14943-23837 GCA_020722375.1 Anaerolinea thermophila | reverse complement strand
CGCGGGGATGGAGTTCCACCACCTTCAACAAGCGGACAAGGCTTTCGAGTTCGGTTTCTGGCAGGTCGGCAAAGAGGGGGATGCGGGCAAGGAGATTGGACATGGCTACCTGTAATTCACTTATCTGCTTTTGTAAACCTCTCGGCGATGCCGAATAAAATGTACGACAATCTTTCGAGAGTTCGAATCGGCTGTGTAAAGTGCGCGATAATCACCAATGCGAAATTTGTAAAACTCCTCGAATTCACCTTTGAGAGAAATCGGCGGGATGGATTCAAAATGCACCGCCAGCCAATTCAAACGCTTGTAAATAATGTGCGCTATCGGTTTGTCAAGTTTGGCAAGATCGTTTTCTGCCTGGGACGTAAATTGGAGGCGATACACTACTCCTCCAGCCCCAACCGCGCCGCCACATCTTCCGCGTTATAAACCGCAGCGCCTTCGCCAACCGATTTGAGAGATCGCCGCAAGGCAACCTTAATCTCATCCGTCAAATCCAGGCCTTTATCTGGATCGGTGATCAAGTCGGCAAAGACCTCCTCAACGACCTCTCGAATCAGAGTTTTGAATTCATCCACCGTAAGATCGGACACTCGCTCAGACAACATTTCAACCTCCAATCGGGCTGGGCTAAAACTTGTACGATTACAGGATCAACCCCTCAAATCCATCACTTCTTTGCCCGCCAATTTGTCCTGGATGCGCGCCACCACGGTCTCCAAATGCTGGGACTGGTGAACGAAATCCAAATCGTCGGTGCGGATGGTGAGGACGGGGCACAGGTCAAAGGACTTCAGCCACTCGTCATAGAACGAATCGAGCAGAGACAGGTATTCGGCGGTGATGCCCGTCTCGATATTGCGTGCGCGTCGGTGGATGCGTTCCATCAGCGTGGAGACGGGCGCTTTGAGATAGACGAGAAGTCCGGGACGGGGTAATCCCTGCACGACGATGTCAAAGAGACGGCGGTAGGCGAGATAATCACGCTCGGACAGATTCCCCATATGATGCAGGGCGCGGGCGAAAATGTACGCGTCCTCGTAGATGCTTCGGTCGAGGATCGCGGACCTGGGGTCGCGCGCGGCTTCGAGATATTGGTCGGCCCGATGACCGAGGAAGAAGATCTGCAGGTGAAAGGACCACGTCCGCATATCGCCGTAGAAATCAGGCAGATAGGGATTGTCAGAAACCGACTCGTATCCCGTCCACCAGCCGAGGCGCGCGCCGATGCGCTCGGTGAGCGAGGTCTTGCCTGCCCCAATGTTTCCAGCCACAACGACAGTGTACTTGGTCATGATTGCCTCGGTGATGGAATTACCGGAATAGAGACGGTAATTATAGGATTATACCAATGCTATTTCTGGGCCTTGTTTTGAACAAATGGGCGATCGGCCTCAACAAGGGCTTCCAACAATTCATTCTTCATCGAGGATGCTTGAGTGGAATCGATATCATAAAGATTGCGACGCTCCTCAGGATCATCGGCCAAGTGATACAACTCAAAAACTTCAGAATATTTCTTATACCCTTTATAATACAAAAGGTGATAATAGTTTTTAATAAGCGAGAGAGTGGTAACGCGAAGAGGAAAAAATGCAGAACTTTCTTTGGCCTCCACTGAAAATATACTTCTGTTCGGTTCCTCCGTTCCTCCTAATGCGGGCAGAACCCGGCCTTCTAGCCCGGATGGTATAGGACGCCCGGCAAGTTTGAGTATAGTTGGAACGACATCCGTGCTGCTAGTGGATAAAAATATATCCGTTCGGCGTGATTGGTTTGGAACCGATACAAGAAGCGGGATGTGAATGACCGGAGAATAAAGCAAGGCGGTACCATGCCCAACTTCGCCGCGCTCAAACACCTCTCCATGATCGGAAGTGACAATAATATAACTGGTCTTGAGCAAACCCGCATTATCGAGCATGTTAATAAGCCTGCCAAATTCCGCATCCACATTCGATATATACTCATCATAATGCAATCGAAACTTGTTCAAATCTTTCTGCTTGTACCGCATATAGGAAAGTGGATGCACCGGCTTATAAGGAACTCGAATCTCATCAAACTTACCAGTAAATTCGCGCGTGGAGGCATACGGAGCATGGGGCGAGAATAAGTGAAAATAAGCAAAGAGCGGTTTCGAACTGTTCTGCTTCGTTATGAGTTCGCCAATGCCATTAAACACATCGCGATTGTGATAGTAATATGAAAGACTGTTATAAGGCATACCATAAGGATATTTATCCGTGGGCTGTTGCAATTCGCGATTATGTTCATTGTTAATCATGCTCGCCATACCAAGGGTAAGTGATCCGGGCAGAGGAGTTAATTCTTTATAATTTAAAGCTAAAAACTCATCCACAGCATAATGTGCCATAAGGGTGTCTTTCGGCATGTTCGCGGAGTAGAGAGGGGTTTTAGTTCTGAAGCTAAACGAGGTGGTAGGAACGTGAAAATCAAGATTCTCAGAAAACTGATGTAAAAACAGATCTGCCCATACATTTTGAGCAAAGGCGATCTTGTTATATTCATCCCCAATCCATTGAAAGATACTTTTGTTTACCCATTCACGCCGAACGAGTCCACCAAGATTAATAGCGCGGTGTGTCCAAGGGTGAACACCAGTTAGCAAAGATGCTGTTCCCGATGTTGTAAAACTGCCTGCAGAGTAATGAGAATGATAAATTATAGCTCGTTCCGCAAATTTCAACAGATTAGGCGTTGTATCCCTACCATACCCATATAAGGATAGATGATGTGCCGACATTGCGTCAAACAGGATGATGATGATATTGGGTCTGGAACGCTCCGCCACATCCGTCATTCGCGGAAGAATCCTGGCAAGCGAAATTCCGGCAGAAGCAGCTCCTATGAGTTTCAACGCATCACGCCGATAGATTTTTTGTTTTGCGATCATCACACGAGGTTCCTGTAAAGAATTACAACCAACGAAAGCGCGGAAAGCGGGGCTAGGAGATAAGGAAGAACTCTCAGCCGGTCAGCTAGAAAAAGTATCACTTGGCGAATGGGATTAACCCTCCCCGCCAGAAAAAGCAGGAAAATAAACACAGCGGCTGTGATGGCGAGCCAAACTGGCCAAGCATCCACCATAGATGAAGAAACCCGCGCGTACCTGCTCAAAAATATCATAGCAGAACCCAGCACGCACATTGCCAGGATGGACCCATTTAAAACAAAATCGCTGAGCAAAAAACGGGGGGGCAACACAACCGCAAAAAGTAAGATGACTCCAGTCACAAACGTGCTCTCAATAAAAGCGCTAGTCAGAGAATAAGCCAGAATAACTAGCGTCTCTCCCACGGTGAAATAATTCAGCCACGATGGCAGTTTCCATATAAAAGCCAACAGCGTCCAGCCATATAACAAGAACATAACAACAGAGTAGACAGAAAACAAATCTGTCAGGGTCGGAAAACGGCGCTTCAACTCCCGACTCCTGTGGCGCGGTTGCGATACAGTTTTGCGTTCGGCACGGCGCGCATCTTTTCCAAATCGAGCGGCATATCGAGGAACTCGACAATACGGCTGCAAAGCGGATTCGGATCGGACATCATGGAATTATAGCCCACATACAACACATCCATGTGCGGTTGGCGCGCCAGCCACGGTTTGACCAGTTTGATGTGCCCGCGGAACTGCGCTTCCATCTCCGCATCCGAGATTTTGGACTCCTCGCCGCGGTGAGCCAGCATCTTTTTCTGGGAGGCCAGCACTTCCTTGATCTCGCGCTCCATGAAGATGACTTTATATGTGCGGTCGGTCGGCAATTGCTCGAGCAGGTAGGAGATGACCTTGACGACCCTGCCGCCCGCCTCGTCCAGCCACGTTCGATCCCCCGCGGACATCTGCTTGACGCGCTCGAACTCGAAGTAACCGTTCGGGTTGTCATCGTCCGCGCTGCGGATGGAATCGGTGAGCGGCTCCAGTCCGCCTGCCTGAAGCATTTTCATCATCATGGACGTGCCCGAGCGCGGCAAACCAGAGACAATCACGACGGGTTGTTTTTTGGATAGGGACTTTTTGGAGGAGAAGAGTTTCAACATAGAGAGAGCGCGCGAGAGTAGAGAGCCGAGAACAGAGAGTAGTTACTGTTCTCTGCTCTCTGTTCTCTATTCTCTTTTTACAAATACCCCAACCCCTTCAAGCGCTCTTCCAGATCCTTCTGTCCCTGCGGGCCAGATTGGGAGGGCGGCTTGATGTGGGATTGGTCGAGGTGCTTGCCAATGGCGAGGAAGGGAATGTCGCGGAAGGAGATAGCGCCGAAGTCCCGAAGATCACGATTGGCGAAGATCACGCCGGGGACGACGTCCGCGTCCACGCAATGGTCAGCGCCCCAGTGGTCGGTGTTGGCCTCGATGGTCGCGGCGGGGATTTTGCCGAGTCCCGTGTCAGACGAGGCGCGGTATCCAGCGGAGTAGCCCACCACAAGGTCAGGGCCGAGGCGGGTGAACGGGCCGTTGTAGACTTCATGCTTGAGGCGCGCACGCTCAACCACGGCGCGTCCGTCGGGACCTTTCCAGTCCAGCAGTTTTTTCTGCACGTCCGCGAGAAGCGGTTCGATCTCCTCCGCAGAGACAATGCCCTGCCCCTCGCGTCCAGCCACGTTGAGGTAGAGGCTGTTCAGCCCCACCGCGTAGAGTTTGGTGCGCGACCAGTCCACGTCCACGAGCGTGCCTTCGGATTCCCTGGCACCGCCCGCCAGGGCAGGTGTTCCATCCTTGAAAACCAGCCAGCCGTTTTCCGCCAGCCAGCGATTGAGATGCACTTTGAATTTGAAGGTGCTGAAGCCGTGATCGGACATCACGAGCAGGCGATGCTTGCCGTTGAGCCGAGACGCCACCTCGCCGACGAACGCGTCGAGTTTTTTATACCAGGCTTCGGCCACGTCGAGGCGGTTGTGATAGAACATGTGCTGGACGCGGTCGAGGTCATCGAAGATGCCCGCCAGCACGCCTTCCTTGAATTGTCCGAGCAGGTGGAAAAAGATTTCCTTGCGGCGCTCGAAGATCAAATCGCACAGCGCGATAAATTGGTCGTCGCTGATGCAGTTCTCTTCGAGGCCTGTCGTGTCCTGCGGCCAGCCGAGGGTCAGGTACGGACCGACTTCCTTCCACAGCGATTTTGCAAACCCAGGCGATGACGCGTAGTGGAACGCGGAATGAAGCGGATGAATCTGCAACGGCAACGCGTAGACGCGCACCGCACCATCCAGATGGGTCAGGATGAAGCGCGCGATGGCCTGAACGCTGGCGAGCATGCCCGCCTTGAATTTCAACTCGACGATATCGCTCCACTCGCCCAACTTCAATGCGAGACTTTGATCGCCGACCGAAAAACGCGCCGACGATTCGTTCAGGATTTCGACCGTAACGGGCAGCGTGGCAGGGACGGGAGCGCCTCCCTTCCCCTTGACCATCGGGCCGTTCAACGTCCCCGTGAGTTTTTTCTCGCTGACGCGTTCCAGCCGCGCCACAGCGGTCTTCTTCTTCGTCTCGTCTGCGCTGGTGAAAAGTGTCCCCACGCCGAGTTGACCACGGATATCAGGCGTGCCGAGACCAGGAATCGTGTTGACCGGCAACTCGGGCCGCGCCGGGAACATGGCCGGCCACCACAACGCGGTGGCGGGATAGCCCATCTCGGCGGCTTCTTCGAAGAAGGTTTTCGTGGTGTAAGGCGGGACGAATCCCTCGCCAAGGGCGGTCTTCTTCGTTGGCAGGATGGACACGTAAGGCATGTACGAGGCCGCGTCCCGAACGACAAAGTCGAAGATGCCGTGCCCGCCCGGGTCGGTGCCCGTGGCGATGCACGTCCACGAGACTTCGGTCTGGGGAGGCGAGGAGACCTCCAGCCGCGCGTATCCGCCCGCGTCCATCAGTTTTTGCAGGTGGGGTAATTCATTTCGCCCCGCCATCTTTTCGAAAATGACGGGGTCGAAGGAGTCGAAACCGAGGATGACTGTTTTCATGGGAAATCAAACAAAATAATCCGCAGATTACGCGGATTTCGCTGATTTCTTTCAGTCTGCGTAATCTGCTCAATCTGCGGATCGGTATCTATTCCTTCGTTTCTTCCGATTCGTCTTTGCGTGCGCCGCGGCGCAGACGGGCTACGAACTGGCGGATCTGCCGCGAGAAGATCAACAGCACGCCTGTGATGGCGGCCAGCGAGGCGGCCAGCGCCTGGAATAAGACTCCACCGGTGTTGGGATCGATATACATGTAGGTTCTCCTTCTGTTTGTAAAAAAAGCAAGCCACGTTATACCTTAGATGAGGGGAAACGTCAAACGAGAGGGGAAAATTGTAGAATCAACTTAGAAACTTCATGGCCGAATGCTAATATTATCAATTCGTACATCAAGATCAATCTGAGTGGTGGACAAATATCCAATAAACAAATATTGTTGGGACACTTCAAAAATGGGAAAGGCGCGTTTGGGGCTGTTGTTCAACCAAAGCGATAAGCGATTAGTGTCAATCTTCATACTGATCGAATAATTTCCATTATCAAAAGGGACAAACACATTGTCAAACATGGGATAGTCAACACCTGCTTTTCTTTCCAACACACTAAATGCACTAATATATCCTGGCTTTGATTTGTCAGCCAATTTAATCGCAAGAAATTTCCCATTATCAATACTCGATGGTGAATCGACAAAACCAATCCAAATTTGGGCACCCTTGAACTTCTCCAGATGAACGCTCATGTAGATGGAAGAATTAGTTGGAATGGGGCGCGTAACTCCATACCAACTGGCTTTTGGTCCCCAATCATCTTCGAGAATCGAGATTGATTCCCCAGACATAGTCATACCATAATTTTCCAGATACCAACACGATCTGATCTTGATGGGAAAAAAATTCACATCGGTTGAAACAGGGTTCCAAACGGACGCGTCAAATCCATCTCCGCAGGTATCGACCACAGTTGGCGCGGGAGTGGCGGGTTGCATTTCGGTACCCAAGCCAGAAGATGGGCAATCTAATGACCTTGAAGTTGACCCAGTTCCTTCCAGATTTACGCGATAACTGTAATGCGCGCCATGCGTCTCTCCGTTATACGTAAATGACAATTCCCCTTCGCGCAGGGTCTCGGTGAGAGTCACAGTATAGATTTGGTAAGAGTGCGCAGGGATCGTGAAACTCGCTACCTGCTCGGTTTCATTGACATATTTCTTTTCTGCCATAAAATGCTCTTCAATTCCCGCTTTAATCGAAGCCTCCACAACAGTCGGAATATCAACCCCCAAATCTGCCCCGAATTGAAGTGTAAGTTCCTTTGTGAAAGTTTCGCTTAAAACCTGCCCAAAAGTGATGGTCATGTCCATTGGAACATCGAATGAACAGTGGTCATATACAAAATCTTTGGTAATAGGGTGCGGCACGAGTTCCCCACTTTGAATCACAATTGATACCGCTGGCGTGGTGGAAGGTTCGGGAGTCTGTATGCCACATGAAGCAAGGAGCAGGGAAACGAAAAGCAGGGTTGTTGATTTGATGGAAATTCTCATACTCCACCTGTTCCGTATCAATTTTATTTGTTTCTGACAGTATATCGCAAATTATAGTTAACGAAGCCATCAAATTGAAGAACATTAAGGTAGTTCGCAACACATCCTACCCTTCCCCAATTCCCATCTTCCCCATAAAATCCCATCAAAAGGATAAACCCCCATGCCCACCGACGACATCACCCCCATCCGCCAGCAATACCTCGAGATCAAACGCAACCATCCCGACGCGATCCTCTTCTTCCGCATCGGCGATTTCTACGAGACCTTCGACCAGGACGCCGAGATCACCGCCCGCGAACTCGACATCGTGCTCACCTCCCGTCCCGTCGGCGGCGGCGTGCGCGTCCCGCTGGCGGGCATCCCGTACCACGCCGTCGAAAACTACCTCTCCCGCCTCATCGAAAAAGGCTACCACGTCGCCATCTGCGAACAGGTCGGCGAACAGCCAACGAAGGGGATCTTCCCGCGCAAGGTTGTCCGCATCGTGACTCCGGGGACGGTGGTCGAGCCGGGACTCCTGCCGGGCGACGCGAACAACTACCTCGCCTCGATCATCCTTGACGAGGGGCGGGCCGCGGTTTCCTATGTGGATATCACCACCGGGGAGTTCGCCGTCGCCGAACTGCCGCTCGAATCCCTGCGCGCCGAGTTGACGCGGCTCCATCCCGCCGAGATTCTCCACTCCGATTCGCAGCAACTCTTCGACAATTCGTTTGGTCATCCCACCCCCCTGCCCGCCTGGCGTTTCGAGCCTGGCAAATGCGAGGAGGTACTGCTCAGTCACTTCCGCGCCTCCACGCTGGAGGGATTTGGTCTCAAGGAACAGAGTCTCTCCATCCGCGCCGCGGGCGTCATCATCCAATATTTGAAGGAGACGCAACCCGACTCGCTCCAACTGTTAACGAGTCTGCGCGTCTACTCCCTCTCCGAGTTCATGACCCTCGATGCGGCCACGCGGCGCAACCTCGAATTGACCGAAACGCTTCGCGGAGAGATCAAAGGCTCATTGCTCAGTGTGCTCGACCAAACTGTCACACCGATGGGTAAACGTCTCATGCGCGCCTGGGTCAGCCAGCCCCTGCTGGACGTGGCGAAGATTCAAACCCGTCAGGATGGCGTGGCCTGCTTCTTCGGTAACGGGATGCAACGCGCCGAACTGCGCGCCGCCCTCAAACCGCTCGCCGATCTGGAACGCCTCGTCAACCGCGTGTTATCGGGAAATGCCCAGCCGCGCGATTTAGTGGCTATACGCTCCACGTTGAGTCAATTGCCTGCTGTAACGCAAATTGCCAATTTGCGGCCTTCTGTAGCGCAAATCGCCGATTTGCGGCCTTCTGTAGCGCAAATCGCCGATTTGCG
>DYKX01000030.1:0-14843 GCA_020722375.1 Anaerolinea thermophila | reverse complement strand
CTGTAGCGCAAATCGCCGATTTGCGGCCTTCTGTAGCGCAAATCGCCGATTTGCGGCCTTCTGTAGCGCAAATCGCCGATTTGCGTGAGGGACAAATTGGCAATTTGTCCTACACAGCCGTCAATGAGTTATCCCTCCTCCAAAACGCAATTGACGATGACCCACCTGCCACCCTCCAAAACACGGGCATCATCCGCGCGGGATATTCGGCAGAATTGGACGGGGTCATCGAAGCGTCGAAGCACGCCCGCGATTGGATCGCGAATCTCGAATCCGTGGAACGCGAGCGGACGGGCATCAAAACCCTCAAGGTTGGGTACAACAAAGTCTTTGGCTACTACATCGAAATCTCGCGCGGCGCGGCGGACAAGGCCCCCGAAAATTACATCCGCAAGCAGACACTGGTCAACGCGGAGCGGTTCATCACGCCAGAGATGAAAGAGTACGAGACGCTCGTGCTGAACGCGGAGGAACGCATCCGCGAGATCGAACTGCGTCTGTTCAAGGAAATCTGCGCGGAGTTGGCAAAATCCGCGAGCAAACTGCTCGAGACCGCGCGCGCCCTCGCCGAGCTGGATGTGCTGTCCGCGCTGGCGGAGGCGGCGGCCCTCGGAGGCCTCACCCGCCCCGAGGTCCATGAAGGAAGCGAGTTGGAGATTCGCGAGGGACGGCATCCCGTTGTCGAACAAAGTCTGCGCGGCGAGCGATACGTCCCGAACGATGTCATCTTCGAGAAGGGCGAGATCGTACGTGTCATCACGGGACCGAATATGAGCGGAAAATGCGTGACTGGCGCAACGCTTGTGTGGACAGATGCAGGATTGATTCCCATCGAAAATTTAAAACCTGAGAATTCCAAAGAGGACAAATTCACGCCCATGCAAATTTCGGTACAGTCAATGCGTGGCGTCGAGCAAACCTCGCATTTTTACGACGGTGGAAAACAAAGAACGATTCGAGTCACAACACGTCTGGGATTTGAAATCGAAGGAACGCCGGAACATCCCGTGTGGGTTCGCCAGCCCGATGAAACGGAAACATGGAAACCGCTGGGCGCTCTTAAAAAAGATGACGTTGTCATTTTGAAACCAGGTTCCAATTTGTGGGGCAATAAAACGCGCATTGATTTTACAAGGCCGCAAAAACGAACCAATCTCAAATCTTATCCCCTGCCAGAAAGAATGACCCCCGACCTTGCCTACATCATGGGGCTTCTTGTTGGAGATGGGACGCTCACTTATGAAAACGCGCTTAATTTATCAACCGGCGACGAGTGGATCGCCAACGTCTTTATTCGAACCTTCAAAAGAGAGTTCAAGTACCAGGCGCAGATGAAACAAAACGGGAAGGATATTTCCGTAACCAGCAAAGAAATTCGCCTGTTTTTCGCGCATTTGGGTTTGGGATACGAAACCTCGTTAAGCAAAACCATCCCGCAGAGTATTTTAAGCGCCCCGAAGGAATCGGTTTTCGCGTTTTTACAAGGTCTGTTCGATACAGATGGTTATGCCGATACGCGCTACGGAAACGTCACGTTATCCACCTCTTCGCCTAAAATGGCGCGACAGGTTCAGGCGGTTTTGCTAAACGCAGGCATTGTGAGTGGGTTACACAGTAAGCCTACAAAAGTCAACACTAATTATTTGGTCAGTATTTTCGGAGAGAATGCCATCAAGTTCCATAAAGAGATTGGTTTCCGCCTGCCGCGCAAACGAGCGCATGCCAAACTCGCGTCAAACCTGCGAATGCCGAATGTGGGCGGGATTCCGCATTTTGGAAAAACGCTCAAGTTGGTTCAAGCGCGTATTGTCGCAAAGAAGGATAAGCCGGTCGCTTTAAAACGCGACAAGGAAATCAGCAGTATTTTTTACACCTATCTGCCCGCCAATCGGAACATATCCCACGCAAAACTGGCTCGGCTAATCGCCTATTGCGACAAAAACGGAATTGAAATTCCAGAGCTCAAAGCGATTTCGGAAAACAATTATTTTTATGACTACGTAACCGCGACAAAACGCGGAAAAGCGGAAGTATATGACCTGACCGTGCCAAACAGCCACGCCTTTATTGCGAATGGATTCGTCAGTCACAATTCAACTTATCTACGACAAGCGGCCTTGATCGTGCTGATGGCGCAGATGGGATCGTTCGTGCCCGCCGCGTCGGCAAAGATTGGACTCGTGGATCGCATCTTCACGCGCATCGGCGCGCAGGATGAAATTCACGCGGGGCAATCCACGTTCATGGTGGAGATGATCGAGACGGCGAACATTTTGCATCACGCCACGCCGCGCAGTCTGTTGATCCTCGACGAGATCGGGCGCGGCACTTCAACATACGATGGCGTTTCAATTGCGTGGTCGGTGATCGAGCATATCCACAATCATCCGCAACTGCGAGCGAAGACTCTCTTCGCCACGCATTATCACGAACTGACCCAACTTGCGGATTTGTTGCCAGGTGTGCGGAATTACAACGTGGCGGTGAGCGAAGCAGATGGCAAGGTGGTGTTCCTGCACAAGATCGTGGCGGGCGGCGCGGACCGATCGTATGGAATCCACGTGGCGCAACTGGCGGGGTTGCCCAGGCCCGTCATCGTGCGCGCGTCGGAGATCATGGCCGAACTTGAAAAGACTTCTGGCCGCGCGGTAAAAATTGACCCCCACGCCGCGCAACAGGCATTGCTGTTCCCCGAGACGAGTCCGTTGCTGGATGAGTTGAAGAAATTGGATGTGAACGAACTCTCTCCCATTGAAGCGTTGAACAAGTTGTTCGAGTGGCAGAGGAAATACTCGAAAGAATGATGGAGTTGGCGATGAATCGCAAAAGGTGGGCTGTCATTCTGTCTGTCATCGCCATCCTGTGGATGTTGTTTGTCATCACATTAAATCTCGAAATCATCCTCTCCTCCCGGGAACTGGGCGACTTCGGTTCGTTCATCGCAGCAGGCATTAACGGCTGGAGGTAGGCCAGCCTGCGCATGAAGGTATTATATCTCGCGGGCATTCGATAATAAGAAGAAAAGGAAATAAACAAGAAGATGCCCTCCGATCGGAGGGCATCTTAATCTTTATGAGATCTTGTTTCTCGATAGTAAGTGACGTACGGCAGGCCAATGCAAATAAAGTGCGAGTGCGAACATCACGAGGCTGACAAGGAGCAACACGGGTGGGTTGAAGATCACTCCCGAAACCAATCCCGCAATGAGCAGATACGCATGGGATAGGAACGGCACCCAAAACGCCAGTGAGGCGACAGGTCGCAGATTGAAGCGTGGACGCAAGTTAAGCACGAGTACCAACGCGCTGACCAGCACGAGTCCCACAGACAGCATGTAAAAATCGTAAGGGATTACCACTGTGATCAAAGAATTTGTGGACACTACACCCACCAGTCCGACCACCAGCGCGAGGAAGGGCGATATCCATGTACTCATCCAGTCTGTGCGGTAGGCGAGCAGACGGTAGCCGATGGAGAAGGAAAACACCACCCAGAACCATGCCCAAAAATTGGCGAAGGGCACGCCGAAATATTCAAAGTGCAATCCGCGACCCCAATCCCAGAAGCCGAGACGGATCGCGACCGCGTCCAGTGCGAGGTCAATGTTCAGCGCCAGCAGACCGTCCAATATGGGACGCGCCCAGTAAGGCAGACTGCTGGCATCGCTGAATTCGCTCACGGCATAGATGATCGCGCCCCACGCGAGACCAATGCACAGCGGCACATCCAATACCATGATTAGGAATCGCCCGTACTCGTACGCGTTCAACTGGCGGATGGTGGCGAGTTCGAGCAAAACTCCAAACGCGCCGCCTGCGAGAAGTTTGAGCACATTGCCAGTCCCATGTTTCCACGCGTGGACGAGGCAGAGCGCGAATTGGATGTAGATGATGAGTTCGAAAAGGATGAAGTAAGTGTTTGGCATTGCCTTCACACTCCCAACCACTTCCACTTCCCCGCCTCGCGCGGCAAATTGGACACGCTCGCGGCGCGCACCGTGCACTGCGGCAGGGCAGGCATCGTTATTCTGCGTCAAGCATTTCCCTTACATGGTCAAGCAAGGCGGGGATTTCATTTTTCACGATATCCCAAACGGTTTCGTCGTCAATCCCGAAATACGAGTGAGCCACAATATCGCGAAACCCTGCGATCTTACGCCATTTCACTTGTGGGTATTTTTGTCGATGTTCATCGGAGATGTGTTTTACTGCTTCCCCAATTATCTCCAAATTCCGTAGTACCGCATCGTAATGCAAGTCGTCATGCACAAATTCTTTGAAGGTCATCCCTGTTGTGAACTTCAAAACCCTTTGACAACACTCCTGGATGTCTTCGAGATAGAGCGATTCGTCACGCGACATGGACTAAATCCTGTGCAATGTATGGCTTCATGCGCGGTTTGATCGCCTTCGGTGTGACCAAATCCACTTTGCGCCCCAAAATTTCTTCAAGGTAGAATTTGGTATCCATGTATTTGTCGAACGTGGCGCGGCCGCGGAACTCCACCAGGATATCCACGTCGCTTTTGGGCGTATCCTCTCCGCGCGCCACCGATCCAAACAGGGACAACGATTTCACGCCCAGTTTGGTCAACTCGGCGCGGTGTTTGCGAATGCGAGAGATCACGGTTCTGCGTGTCATATTTTGATTATACAGCAGGAATTCTCACATCCCCAACCACTTCCCCGCCTCTTTCGGCAAATTGGACACGCTCGCGGCGCGCACCGTGCACTGTGGCAGGGACTCCAAAAACAGCCGCCCATATTGCTTGGTCATCACGCGCTTGTCCAGGATGACCACCACGCCGCGGTCGGCTTGGGTGCGGATCAGGCGTCCGAATCCCTGACGGAATTTGAGAATGGCTTCGGGCAGGTAGTATTCGTTGAAGGGGTCTTCGTAGGTTTCGGAGCGCGCCGCAATCAGCGGATCGGTCGGCACGTCGAAGGGGAGTTTGGTGATGACGACCACTTGCAGCGCCTCGCCTGGCACATCCACACCTTCCCAAAATGATTTTGTCCCAAGCAAAACAGCCCGTTCCGTGGACTTGAATGACTCGAGCAGCGTGTTCGCCGAGGCCCCTTCGCCCTGTTCCAGCACGAAGATATCTTCACGCGCCAGCGGACCCGTGATCCCTTGCGAGACGCGCTTCAAAGCCGCGTAGGACGTGAACAGCACCAGCATCCGTCCGCCCGTGGCTTTGGCGGTGGTGACGATGGCGCGGTTAATCATCTGCTCGTAGTTGGGCTGGTTTGGTTCAGGCATATCGTTGCCGATGTAGAGCAGAGTGGAACTCTCATAATCGAACGGACTGCCCAGCGCGAGTTCGTCCGCCATCTCCGCGCCGAGTCGGTTGCGCAGGTAGGTAAATTCGCCGTGCGTCGTCAGCGTGGCAGAGGTCAACACTGCCGCGTTCTTCGCATTCCAAATATGCTCAGTGATCAACTGGCCCACATGCAACGGCGCAGCGTTTAACGAGAGGCGCTCCCCCTTGGGGTTGACCTCGATCCAGTAAACGGTGGCCGCCGAAGGGTCCAGGATGAGGCCCGTGAGGTTGTTGTGCGCCTCGGTCATACGTCGCAGCACGTTGCTCAGGTCGCCCATCGGCTGTTCCACTTCTTCGTTGCCATCAGAATACAGATCGGCCGCGGCTTTGTAAAGTTCCTCCAGCGTCTTGAGCAGGTGACGCATCGTCTCGCTCATCTCGCCCCACATCATTTCCACTTCTTCCCATTCGGTTAATTTGCGCACAGGCGGAAGAATGCGCGCCTGCCAGGCGTAATTTGATTGCGGTTGCCCCTCGCGCAGGAACGCGGCAAACTCGGCCAGCACATTAAAGAATTCGCGATTGAACTGTTCGAGACGAAACGCCTGACTGACAGCCCGCTCGATCATCTGACCAAACGCGGCTCGATCCGACGGGCGGAGGGACTCTCCCACCGCGCCGATCAGGTGTCCCAACACGCCCGAACTTTGGTTGCCGATCTCCTTTAACATACGCGCCAGATCGAACTGCGTCAACTTGAACGACAGCGCGTTGGTGGTGGCGCTTTCGAGATGATGCGCTTCGTCCACCACGAGGTAATCATATTCGGGCAAGACCTTGCTTCCTGTCGCCACATCCGATAACAACAGCGCGTGATTGACAATGAGAATGTGCGCGTTCTGTGCGGCAGTCCTGGCGCGGTGGAAGGCACATATCCCGTGCATGCGCGCCATGCAGGTCTCGGTGGTGCAGGCGTCATCCTCCGCCGAAAGTTTCACCCACGCGTCGCGCTCCGCTGGCCCTGTGAGATTCAACTCGTTGCGGTCGCCGCTCTGATTTTCGAGTTGCCACACCAGCACCTTGGCCAGCACGCGCATTTCCTCCGCGCTATTCGGACCAAAGCGCCGCATATTCTGAAGCCTGCGCGGGCAGAGATAATTGGCGCGGCCTTTCAACACTGCGGCGCGCAGGTCAATGCCGAGCGCCTCTTTCAGCGCGGGGATGTCCTTTTTGATCAACTGGTCCTGCAGGTTGATGGTGTTGGTCGAGACCACCACGCGCGTGTTGTTTGCGGCAGCAAACAGCGCGGCGGGAACCAAATACGCGAAACTCTTTCCCACGCCCGTGCCTGCTTCGATCAGCATGTGACGTCCGTACGAAAGCGCGTTCGTCACGGCTTTCAACATTGCCACCTGTTCGGGACGATGTTCGTACGCTTCAAAGTATTGCGAGAACGGGCCGCCATATTCGAGGATCGACGCGACCTCCTCAGCGTTGAGCGCGAGGACTTTGCCCTCCTCGACTTTTTTCAACGGGGGATATTTTTCCCTCCCCTCATCCTCGCTTCCTTCCAACGCCGAAGCGGATCGGCCTCTCGACTTTTTTGCCTGCACCCCTTCCCTGGCCTTCCCCCGCAAGACCTGCTCGAAGAAGTATCCGCCATCCCATTCGATCGGCTCGCCGTGATGGACGATCTCCTGCACCACCTCCAGCGGCAGCGACCGCGCCATCTCCGCGAGGCGTTCATACACCGCGTGGGTGACGCGCGCATCATCGAGGGCGCGGTGCGTGGCAGGCAGCAAGATCCCCAACTGCTGGCCAAGCGCGCCCAGGTTGTAGCGGCTGGCCGCAGGCATCAACACCGATGCGAGCGTGTACGTGTCAATGACGCGGTTGAACGTGAGGACATTTGCTTTTTGCAGGAACCCCAGATCAAAGCGGACATTGTGTCCGATCACAGGCGCGTCCCCCACAAAGGCCGCCAGTTCATGGAGAATATCGTTCAAACGCGGCGCCTGCCGGACCATTGGATCGTCAATGCCCGTCAAGCCCGTGATGAACTCAGGGATGTGGCGCTGGGGATTGATCAGCGTGGAAAATTCGCCCTCCACGCGTTTCCCGTTAAAACGCACCGCGCCGATCTCGATGATCGCGTCGCGGTCTTTGTCCAAACCAGTGGATTCGATGTCAATCGCAACAATGGATGTCATAGTAGAACAAGTGTACCATAGCGCGGTTGTACCGCAAAATTCATTTTGCGCCTCGGGGGGCAAGATAAATCTTGCGGTACTGAGGCAAAATCTTCGCGATTGGCATAGTTTTCATAGAGTAATACTATAACCTCGCCGCCCTGAGCGGAGCGACAAACGAAGCGAGGAACGTAGTCGAAGGGTGGCGAAAACTTTATGGACATTCGCCCCAATTCGGCGTACACTTTACCTGGCATGGACGCGTACGAATCAGACCGAATGGACATGGTGAGACGCCAGATCGCGGGGCGTGGACTGCGCGACGCGCGGCTACTGGCCGCGTTCGAATCTGTGCCGCGGCATTTGTTCGTCCCCGAGGAATATCGTCAGCATGCCTACGCGGATGGACCTCTCCCCATCGGCTACGGACAGACCATCTCCCAGCCGTACATCGTCGCTTTCATGACTCATCTACTGGATTTGACGGGCCGAGAACGCGTCCTCGAAGTGGGGACAGGCTCAGGCTATCAGGCCGCGATCCTCTCCCATCTCGCGGCGGAAATCCACACCACGGAAATGATCCCCGAATTGTTCGCGCAGGCGGAAAAGATTTTGTCCGAGTTGGGCTGCGCCAACGTCCATTGCCATCTCGCGGACGGCTCCCTCGGCTGGACAGAGGCCGCGCCGTACGATGGGATTCTCGTCACCGCCGCGGCTCCGTCCGCACCACAAACGTTGCTGAGTCAACTCGCGGAGGGAGGAAGGCTTGTCCTGCCTGTCGGTGATCGCGGTTACCAGGAATTGGAAATTTGGCGAAAAGAAAATGGGGAATTCAAGTACAGGCCGAGTCTCGGCGTGGCGTTTGTTCCGTTGCGCGGAGAGTATGGGTGGAAATAACGCGGTTGGTTCGTCATTGCGAGCGTTTGCCGCGAGCGTTTGCCGCGAGCGTTTGCCGCGAAGCAATCTCCTCCATGCTATAGGGATTGCTCACCTGCCCTGGCGGGCGGCGCCAGGGTCGTCGGGAAGATCACCCTCCTCGCAATGACGGTATAACCTGTTTTGCCAGGATTATTTTCCCTGCTTTGTTTCCAGCAACTCAGTCTTTTCTTCTTCCGACAAAAACGCAATCGCCAGCGCATTTTCCTGCGCCTGACGAATTTGCGATTCGCTCAATCCTGCTTTCGGCGCGGCGACGTTGAATTCGTATGGCAGGTCAATGCCAGAGATGCCAGGGTCGTCGGTGTTGATGGTGGCAAGGATGCCGCGTTCGAGAAAGGTTTTCAGCGGGTGGCTGGGATAGTCGGGGACGCAACTGGTCTGCACGTTGCTGGTGAGGTTGCTTTCCACGCCAATTTTGTTTTCAGCCATGTAATCCATGAGCGCGGGGTCGTCCACGGCGCGGATGGCGTGGCCGAGACGTTTTGTCCCCAGTTCGCGGAGAGCCTGCCAGATGCTGTGCGCGCCGTCCGCTTCGCCCGCGTGGACGGTGGACTGCCAGCCCGCGTCACGCGCGCGCTTGAAATGTTCGAGGAAGAGTCCGCCTGGGAAGTTGGCCTCGTCCCCCGCGAGGTCGAGGGCAACG
Source organism: Anaerolinea thermophila (assembly GCA_020722375.1). GTDB lineage: Bacteria > Chloroflexota > Anaerolineae > Anaerolineales > Villigracilaceae > Denitrolinea. The sequence goes on along the minus strand of DYKX01000030.1, from coordinate 5,809 downwards.
ATGCGCTCGCGTTGGGTCAGGAGCGCGTCCAGTTCGCGGGCACATGCGTCGGGGCCGAACGTCCGGCTGATAATCCCGATCAGGTTGGTGCGCACGCCAAAGTCGCGCTGTCCCGATTGAGTCCCGTCCACGACCGCGTCCACTACCCCGTCCGCGTGAAGCGAGTGGGCTTGCGCCATGAACCAGGGACTGAAGCGCAGTTCGATGTAGTCAATGCCCTCGTTCCGCGCGTCTTCCACATTTTCGTAGGCGATGCGGCGGCAGGCGTCGTAATCGGCAAGGACGGCCATCGGCCAGTGAAATTTGGCAATGAAATCCATGATGCTGGGCTTTGGCTCGACCACCTGCACGTGCGGGCGGAGCGATTCCACGTCCCACGCGGGGAGGGGAATGTTGTGCTTGCGCGCCAAGTCAATGACGGTTTGCAGGCGCACGTTGCCGTCGAGGTGACGATGGAGATCGATGAGGGGAAGATCGAGGGAGATCATGTCCCTATTTTACCGTGTAGAACAAGTCTATAGACTTGTTCTACTACGCGTACTTCTTCACTACCAACACCGCATTATGCCCGCCGAACCCAAAGGCGTTACTGATGGCAACATTGATCTTCGCCTCGCGCGCCTTGTTGGGAATGTAATCGAGATCGCATTCGGGGTCGGGCGTTTCGTAATGGATGGTGGGCGGGAGCAGTCCCTCGCGGATGGCCTGCACGCAGAAGATGGCTTCGAGCGCGCCTGTGGCGCCCATCATGTGTCCCGTCATGGACTTGGTGGAGGAGATGGGAGTCTTGTAGGCCTGCGCGCCGAACGCGGCTTTGACCGCCTTCGTTTCGGACAAATCGTTGAGCATGGTGCCCGTCCCGTGGGCGGAAATGTAACCGACTTCATCGGGATTGACCTTCGCCGCTTCCAACGCGTGACGGATGGCGGCCGCGCCGCCCGCGCCTTCCTCGTGCGGCGCGGTGACGTGGAACGCGTCCACCGTGGACGCGTGTCCCGCCAGTTCGGCCAGGATGTTGGCGCCGCGCTTCTTCGCGTGGCTTTCGGTTTCCATCACCAAAACGGCCGCGCCCTCGCCCATCACCAGGCCGTCACGGTTTTTGTCGAAGGGCTGGGGCGTCATCGAGTAGTCGTCGTTGCGACGCGACATCGCGCCGAGGCGGTCGAACGCCGCGACGCCCGCGCGGCAGATGGCCGCCTCCGACGCGCCCGCGATGGCCGCGTCGAGCGTCCCGTTGCGGAGCATCATCCAGGCGGCGCCGATCCCGTCCGCGCCCGAAGCGCAGGCCGAAGCGACAGAAAGGCACGGGCCTTTGATGCCGTAGTCAATAGCGGTCAAGCCTGACGCGCCGTTGGGCATCAGCATCGGGATCAGGAATGGGCTGACGCGGCGCGGTCCCGTATCGCGGACGGTAAAGATGGCATCTTCAAGCGATTTGAGTCCACCGATCGCGGCGGAAATGACCACGCCGATACGCGCTGAATTTTCCTCGCTGATTGTCAATGCGGACTGCGCCATCGCTTCTTTGACGGCCGCGGCCGCCAGTTGTTCGAAGCGGTCGCGGCGGCGCGCTTCTTTCGCTTCGATGTAATTTTCGGGGACGAAGTTTTTCACCTCGCAGGCAATCTTGACGAGGTATTCGCTCGTGTCGAACTGCGTGATGGGGCCGACGCCTGAAACGCCGCCTACCGCGGCCCGCCACGATTCGTTGACGGACAAGCCCAGCGGGTTGACGGTCCCCATGCCTGTGATAACGATTTTTTCCATGATTTCTCCTTGTGATTTATCCTTATAACCCTCGTATTGATTGTGCGTCACGCCGCGGCGCGGGACCTCCATTCGCGCTCCAGCATGGCGTAATGATATTCGCTGGCCCAGCGTTCCTTGAACCAGATGTTTTCCACAAGATGCGCTTCGCGGCGGAATCCAAGACGTTCGAGCGTGCTGATGGAGGCGTCATAGTTTACTGGTACACGGATTACACAGATTTGACGGATTGCACGGATTTTTTTGATTTCTCCGTGAATTCTGCCTATCGAAAGTTCATTCGCCTGGTTTTGGGATGTACTCGCCCTCGATCCATTCTTCGCCGTTCGGACCGACTTCCTTCTTCCAGACGGGGACGATCTCTTTCAGACGGTCGATCCCATACCGCGCCGCGTCGAAGACTCCCGTGTCGCGGTGCGCGGACGTGACGGCAATCAGCACCGTCGGCGTGCGCGGATAGAGACGCCCGATGCGCTGGACGATGGCGATGCCCTCGATGGCCGGCCATTTGGCGCGGATCTCGTCCGCCACCTGTTTCATCTTGGCTTCGGCCATCGGTTTGTAGGCTTCGTATTCGAGATAGACGGTCTCATGCGCGTCGCCGCGACTCGTCACGCCGCGCACCATGCCCGTAAAAATAGCCGCCGCGCCCGTGGACGGAAGCGTAATCGCGTCGAGCAGGGCGTCGAGGTCGAGTTCTTCTTCCGTGATGGAGAAGATGACGGGGAAATCAGGCTGGCTCATGGAAGCAATCCATCCAAGCGAATCATTTTTTCCCTGCTTTCACGGCGGGTTTGCTCTTCGATTTTGGAGCAGGCCTCTGGGTTTTCTTTGATGCGCGAACCGTTTTTGGCGCTTTCTCCACAGCCAGGGCTGGCGCATCCACCGTCACAGGGACGGGTTGCAACTCCAACTTCTTGTCTGGCGCGTAGGCCTCGCGCAAATTGACGGGGCGCGCCTGGCTCCGCACGCGCAGATTAAGCACCTCGACCATGACGGAGAAACCCATCGCAAAGTAAATGTACCCTTTGGGGATCTCAACATGGAAGGCCTCCGCCACCAGCGTGAAGCCAATCAACAGGAGGAAACTCAAGGCCAGCATTTTGACGGTGGGATGCTGTTCCACGAATTCCCCGATCACCCCGGCCACGAAGATCATGACGATTGCCGCCAGGATCACGGCCGCGATCATGATGGCAATGTGGTCCACCATGCCCACGGCGGTGATGACCGAGTCCAACGAGAAGACGATGTCCAGCAGCATGATCTGGATGACCACGCTGGCAAAGGTCGCCGCGACCTTGGCGGAGGCATGTCCCTGCTCACCTTCGAGTTTATCGTGGATCTCGTGGGTGCTCTTCCACAGCAGGAAAAGCCCGCCTACCAGCAAGACCAGGCTTTTCCCCGTTATGTCCACGTTGACGATGGGCAGGACGAACAACGTTTTATCCAAACCGATGACCCAGGACAGAAACGTCAACAGCAGGATGCGCGTGAAGACTGCCAAAATGATGCCCGTCGTGCGGGCGCGCGGCTGCTCATTATGCGGAAGTTTGCCGGACAGGATGGAAATGAAGATGATATTGTCCACGCCCAGCACCAGTTCCAGCGCCACCAGCGTGACCAACGCGATCCACGTTTCAGGTTCGGCAATCCAGGTCCAGTTCATGAAAGTCTCCTAAATAGAATGGCCGAATTTTAACGGCAATTCCTGAAAAACAAAACCCCCTTGGATGAGTACACAAGTAGAAACGTAAACAGGTACACAAGTCTTGCGCGGACCAGTGTACCTGTATACGTGTGTACGTAGTACGTATTTACTAACGTATCTTGAACATCTGGGTCAACTTCATCGCCAGGTTCAGGTCGCCTGCCAGCTTGATCTTGCCCTGCATGAAGGCGGCCATGCCGTCAAGTTCGCCCGTGAAGATCTTGACGTAGTCCGACGAGTCGGCGGTGAGGGTCATCTTTGGGGAGGGATGGACGCCCTGTGTGGTGGTGCATTTGCCATCCTTGATCTCGGCGTACCAATCCCCCGCTTCCGCTCCGCTGAACTTGAACTGGATCGCGGCGTCGAGGCCGGGAGCCTTCTCTGGCAGGAACGCGCCAGGCATTTTGGACATGAGGTCTGCGATTGTTAGTGGCATGTTAGTCTCCTAGTTTGATAGTCAAATAGTCTCGTAGTCTGATAGTCGAATAGTCAATTAGTCAAGGGATCGCATCGTCGCGCGCCAACCAGCCGACCACGCGACTATGCGACCAACCAACTATGTGACTAGTTTTGCAAATTCTCGAAGATCGCCGCGCCGCCCATGCCGCCGCCGATGCACATCGTGACCATGCCGTACTTGGACTTGCGCCGCGCCATCTCATAGATGAGTTGGGTTGTCAGTTTTGCGCCCGTACATCCGAGCGGATGGCCGAGGGCAATCGCGCCGCCGTTGACGTTGACCTTCGTCTGGTCGAGATCGAGCGTCCGCAGAACCGCCAGCGACTGCGCGGCGAAGGCCTCGTTCAACTCGAACAGGTCAATATCTTCCTTTTTCATGCCAGCCTGTTTCAACGCCTTCGGGATGGCCGCGATGGGACCGATGCCCATCAGTTCGGGCGGGACGCCAGCCGCGGCAAACGTCACGAAGCGCGCCAGCGGCTTGAGTCCCAATTGCGCGGCCCTGTCTGCGGACATGACCATCGCCATCGCCGCGCCATCCGACATCTGCGACGAGTTGCCCGCCGTGACGGTTCCGCCGTCCTTGAAGGCGGGTTTCAGCTTGGCGAGGCCCTCCATCGTCGAGTCCCCGCGCGGACCTTCGTCACGCTTGACCGTGAATTTCCTGGTGACAGTTTTACCGTCCACGTACTCGGTCACTTCCACATCAATCGGCACGAGTTCGGGATCGAAGAGTCCGCTCTCGACGGCTTTGGCGGCCTTCAGGTTGGACTGCAACGAGAACGCGTCCTGGTCTTCGCGGCTGATGCCGTATTTGACCGAGACGTTCTCGGCAGTGAGTCCCATGTTGGTGTAATAGTGCGGCAGGTCCTGCGCGAAGTGCGGATTGGGCGAAAACTTGTAGCCCATCATCGGCACCATGGACATGGACTCCACGCCGCCGCCGATACCAATCTCGATCTCGCCCGTCATAATGCGATGCGCCACATGCGCAATGGACTGAACGCCCGACGAGCAATAGCGGTTGATGGTCTCCGCGGGGACGGACTGCGGTAACTTCGAGCGCAGTCCGATCATGCGCGCCATGTTCATGCCCTGCTCGCCTTCGGGGAAGGCACAGCCGACAACGAGGTCTTCCACTTCGGCGGGATCGAGACCAGGCGTACGGGCCAGCAACGCGTCCACGGTGGTGGCCGCCATCTCGTCGGGACGAACCGTGGCAAGCCCACCTTTCTTGGCTTTACCGACAGGGGTTCGAACGGCTGAAACGATAACTGCGTCTTTCATGTGTTTACTCCTTTGGTACACAATACGAGTTACAAGGTACGAGATACGAGGTACGAGGTACGAGATACGAGGTACGAGATACGGGATACGAGGTACGAGATACGGGATACGAGTTACTTCTTGCGGAGGTTTCCCTTGTGGGAGTTAAGAACGTTGACGACCAGGGAACGGAGATGGTCAACGACGGTATAGCGATGTTCGAGCAGATCGGCAGGCAGGGCTTTGCGACAGCGCCAATACCAACCACGCGTTTCACGAATTTCGCCGAGGCTAATTTTCAAGATTCTCACATAGTCGGGTGTTCCGACGCCGCGCCCGAAGGCTTCTTCCATGTTGGCTGAAATGCTTCCCGAACTGTGGATGATCTGCTCGATATTTTTTCGGGCGCGAAAATCTTTTTGGAGAAGTTCGCAATCATCCCAAACCAAGTCGTAAAGGTACAGGGCGATACGGTAGTACAGTGACTCCCATAACAGATCCTTTGTGACAAAGTCAGGAACCGCTTTCTCCCATTCCTCAAACTTGATAAACTTCTCAGCCATCAATCGTTTCCTCTCGAACAATCAACATCGCGTATCAAGTAAC
>DYKX01000029.1 GCA_020722375.1 Anaerolinea thermophila | reverse complement strand
ATTAATTCCGCCCTACGGCGTGCTGCCAGATATGGGGACGCATCACGGAACATCTCAAAGAGACTGAAAAATACCTTTTTGCAGGGAGTTAAGCCTGGATTTCAGGAGCCTTCGGGACGTTCTGCACTAATATTTTTCCTTTAACTCTTTGACCGGCAACACAATCGCCCCCTCGTCCCGGTCGCCCACCAGAGTCACTTCATCCGGGCGGGTGGCGGCCACGAAAGCCGTGTAAGCCGCGGCCAGGGCGTCCAGCGTATCGGGGGCATAGACCACCTCCAGCGGCAGGATGCCCCGGGCCAATTTGTAACGGGTCACTTCCTCGAAGAAATCCATCCCGTCCCGGATGCCCAGCCCCTGGTCGTACAGCGCCAACTGGCGCTGCAAACGTCCCTCGAGCGTGGGCTTGGACAGGGGTGTTTGCTCCAGGATGGCGCAAAAACAGGCATACGGATGCGTCTCGAGCCAGACGTGCGACCCGTCCTCGGCCGGGTAGGGGACGAAGCCCATCCCCGCCAGTTTGCGGTAGAAAGCGAATCCGGCCTGGACCCAGGTCGGGCATTGTTCGGCCCGGGCCGGTGTCCCGCTGACGGCGATGCCGCGCTGGCGCAATTCGAACTCTGCCAGGCGGACGTCGGCGCCGCGGATCTGGTGCGGCGTCAGGCTGCGATCCTCCATTTGGTGGCGGACCAGCCCCCGGTTCGGCCCGGACGGGGCGTTGACCGCCACGTAAGCGGCCTGCTGCCCGCCGATGAAGGCCAGGGCGTCCTCCATCTCCCCATCCCCCAAGGCCAATAACTTGCCCTCTGCATCGAGGGCGGCATAAGTGAAAGGCTTGCGCCCGCCGGATGGGTCAACACCGATATAGGCCATTTGGGTGAAAAGCATAGTAAGATTCTGCCTCAAAACACTACAATAAGAGTGTAGCCGAAAAAAGAAAGTAATGCAACAGAAATTTCGTCAATTTTCGATTTGAAAGTGCCGCCGCGATCAACGAAGCAGCTCCCAGCAAAAATAGGAGAGCGCTTCGGGAAAATCTCCTTCGCAATGACAGGCTAAAAACCATGCCCAACCCCCAAAACCCAAGACGTATCATTTTCCTGTTCATCCTGCTCCTCAGCGCAGCCTGGACCTTCGCCAGCCGCGACCCGTCCGCAGCCGGGACGAGCGCGGCCATCTCTGCGCCCCAGCAGGGATTCGAAGCCCCCGACTTCACCCTGCAAAACCTGGACGGCGAACAAGTCAGTCTGTCCGGCTTGCGCGGCCAGGCGGTGCTGGTCAATTTTTGGGCCACCTGGTGCCCGCCCTGCAAGGCCGAAATGCCCACCATCCAAAAAGTGTACGACGAGTACAAAGCCGAGGGGTTCACCGTGCTGGCGGTCAACATGACCTTCCAGGATAGCGGCGACATCCCCGGCTTCCTGGCTGAATACGGGCTGGACTTCCCGGTCTTGCTCGAAAACAGCGGGCAGGTTGCCAAAACCTACCTGATCCGCTCGCTGCCGACCTCGTTTTTCATCAACCGGGAGGGCGTGATCCAGGAAGTGGTCGTCGGCGGCCCGATGGCCGAAGCCCTGCTGCGCGCCCGGATCGAGGCCATTCTCAAGTAAAGCGACACAAATGTCGCCTTTGCCATCAGCGGTATAAATATCGCCTTACCTTCGATGCCTATGCTCACCTTCTACCAAAACCTGCTCGCCCCGCCCCGCCACCTGATCCCCGTGTTGCTGGCAATGTGGATCGGCCTGAGCCTCTCCGAATCCCTGGCCCGCAAACGCGGCCAGGACGCGGAGAAACTCTCGAACCTGGTTTTTTATGCCGTCCTCGCCTGGCTGGTCGGCGGGCGGCTGACCTTTGCCGCGCTCCACCCGCAAGCCTTCATCGCCAGCCCGCTCAGCCTTTTCTACCCCAACACCGACATCTTCAACCAGGCCGGTGCGTGGGTCGTCGGCCTGGCAACGGCCTTCATCTACGCCCGAAAACAATCCCTGCTCGATTGGGAAACCCTCGACTTCCTGGTCCCTTTCTTCGCCTTCACAACCCTTGGCCTGGCCCTGGCACATCTGGCGGAAGGCAAAATCTTTGGGAGCGAGACCTCTGTCCCCTGGGCGGTAGAGCAACTGGATGCGCGGCGGCATCCCTATCTGATCTACGAGCTGCTCGCGGCGTCCGGGAGTCTCGGCCTGCTCTGGCTGCGATGGAGGCGCGCCACGCCCGCAGCCGGTTCCGGCTTCCTGCTCTTCACGGCGCTCACCAGCGGGTGGATGCTCTTCATCGAGGCCTTCCGCGGCGACAGCGCCTTCATTTTTGGCGGGTTTCGGTTGGCGCAGGTCGGCGCGCTGGCCGTGCTGGCGGTTTCCCTGTATTTGTTGGACGCTCGGTTCAAAGCTAGGCCCGCCATCACATCTTAATATCCTGGCTATCCGCATGGACCAGATCATCATTGACAACCTGAAAGTCACCGGCATCATCGGCATTTACCCCCACGAACGCGTCACCCCCCAGGAGATGCGCATCTCGGTCATCCTTTATACCGACACGCGCCGCGCCGCCGAAACCGACGACATTGCCGATTGCGTGGATTACGATTCAGCCGCAAAAAAAATATCGGCGCACGCGCAGCAGGCCCATCGTCTGACGGTGGAGGCGCTGGCGCAAGACATCGCCGGCCTGTGCCTCGCCATGCCGGGTGTCAAAAAAGTCCGCGTGCGGGTCGAAAAACCGCACGCGGTCCCGGAGGCTGACTCGGTTGGGGTGGAAATCGAGCGGGAGCCGGATTAAATCTGCAACGGCGACGCGCCGCGGGAAATGTTATCCAGGAATTCCTGGCGGGTGGCCAGGTTGGCCCGGAAAGCGCCGTGCATGGCCGAGGTGGTCATGCGGGCGTCATGTTTTTTGACACCGCGCATCATGGTACACATGTGCAATCCCTCGATCACGACCGCCACGCCCTGCGGCTTGAGCAGATCACGGATGAAATCCGCGATCTGGCGGGTCAGGCGCTCCTGCACCTGGAGGCGGCGGGCGTACATATCCACAATGCGCGGGATTTTGGACAGGCCCAGCACCTTGCCGTTGGGGATGTAGGCCACGTGCGCCCGGCCGATGAAGGGCAGCATGTGATGTTCGCACAGGCTGAAAAATTCGATGTCCCGGACGAGCACCATTTCATCGTAGGTCACGTCGAAGAGGGCGTCGTTGACCAGGACGTGCGGATCGATCCGGTAGCCCGACAATAACTCCAAATACATGCGCGCCACCCGCTCAGGGGTGCGCCGCAGCCCCTCGCGTCCAGGGTTCTCCCCAATGGCCTGCAGGATGGCCGTCACAGCCTTATGGATCGCCTCCCCGTCAATTCCCGACTGGCGAAAGGCTTCATCGGTCAATCCATCGTCAAAATCAAAGTAATCCATAACTATTTCCTGAAAAAACTGGCCCGGCGCTGTGCGCTGGGCCAGCACTTCACATGGCGACTTAGGTCTAGCCGACTTCGGTCTCGATCAAGCCGTAGCTGCCGTCACGGCGGCGGTACATCACGTTAACCGCGTTGCTCTCCACGTTGAAGAACACGAAGAAATTATCGTGCCCGAGCAGGCGCATCTGTTCCACAGCTTCCAGCTCGGTCATGGGGATGAGGATAAACTTCTTGCGGCGGACGATCTCGGGAGCTTCTTCTTCGAGGATTTCCTCGCCGATCGCTTCGGGCGCCGGTTCGACCACTTCTGCCGCGCTGCGGCCGTCGCCGCGGCCGCGGTAACGTTTGCCTTTATAGCGATCAATCTGGCGCTGCATTTTGTCGAGCGCCTTATCGAAGGCCGCAAAGATATCTTCGGCGCGCTCCTCGGTGCGCAGGATGTACCCCTTGCCGCGTATCGTGATCTGGGCCACATTGCGGTCGAGCGCGCTGCGGGCCGTCTTTACGTAAGACAAGTCAACCCTGGTTTCGTCAATGTTTCCCAAGAACTTATCCAGTTTACCGCCTTTCTTGGAGACGTAGGCTTCGAGCCGAGCGTTCATCTCCATATTCCTGGTAAAAATTTGCAGTTTGTCTGACATAGTTCCTCCTTGATTGATTTAGGTGTTACGTGCCGATGGATTTTACACGTCCTTCAACCCATGCCGGACCAGCGCCCTGGCGACCGTGTAACCAAAAACCTGCCGGGCGCCAGCTTTCAACAAGGCCGCCGTACAGGATTCGAGCGTAGCGCCCGTCGTGGTGACATCGTCTATGACCAAGACAGTTTTGTCTCGGACGATGGACGACTGCGCGACGAAAGCGTCTCGGACGTTTTGCCTGCGTTCTTCCCTGGACAGTCCAACCTGCGATCGGGTCTCACGTGCGCGACTCAACGCCTGAGGCCGATACCCCCATCCACACATGAGCGTCAACGGTAAAGCTACCATGCTAACCTGATTATACCCGCGTTCTGCCAGGCGCTTGCGGCTCAACGGGACGGGGGTAACGATTTCGACCGGCCAGCCCAAACTTTGGATATGGTCCCTCATGGCGGCGGCCAGCGCCTCCCCCAGGCCCATATCGCGGCGGTATTTCAAACGGTGCAGAGCCTGCCGCACGGGCTGGTCGAAAACCGCCCAGGAGCGCAAGGCAACATAAAGGGGTGGCGAGGATTTGCATCCGTCGCACACCCCGATAGTTTTTTGTGGCGCCCCACATACGTCACAGAGCGGATCCGGGGGCCGGATGACGCGCATCTGGCAGTCAGCGCACCAACGGGTCCCGGGCCGCCCGCACCCTCCGCAGGTGGGAGGAAAGATCCAGTCCAGCCCAGTCCACAGGTTACGATAAAGAAGGTAACGCCAGTAAGCAGCCTGCCCCATAAGCTGTTGATTGCCTTACATGAATGCACCAAAGAGTCTGACGAAGATCAATCCGGCGGGAGTCAGCAGGATAATGAGAATTGACGGGAATATCAACAGGCCCATAGGCATGATCATCTTGATCGGGGCTTTATGGGCTTCCTCTTCCGCCCGTTGGCGGCGTTTCATGCGCATCTGCTCAGACTGGATACGCAGCACCTTTGCCATGCTGACGCCCAGTTGCTCGCTTTGGATGACCGCGGCTACGAAGCTGGTCAACTCTGCCAGGCCGATCCGGTCCGCCATGTCTCTGAGCGCTTCTCGGCGGGTCTTACCCAACTGGACCTCACGCATGGTGCGGGCAAAGGCCAGGGAAAGTTCGTTTTCCCATTTTTCGCTCACCTTGGTCATGGCAGCATCGAATCCGAGACCGGCTTCAACGCAGATCGTGAGCAGGTCGAGGGCGTCGGGCATGGCATTTCGGATTTCCTTTTGGCGACGGTTGATCCGGCTCGTCAGGAACATCGTCGGCAGAAAATAGCCGGCGATCACCGCCCCGCCGACGATCAGGGCGATCTGCATCATTGGAGGTCTGGACGGGGAGATCAAAAAGATCAACCCTAAAAACGCGGGCAGCCCCAGGGTGATTGCCAGGCGGAGGGCGAAAAAGGTCCCGGCATCCATGCGCATGGGATTGCCGGCCATTTCGAGTTTGATCGAAATATCCTGCAACTGGCTTTGAGGCGTGAAGCGGGCGGATATTTCACCCATTTTTCTCAATGTCGGATAAATTACCCGCTCCATCAACGGTTGTGAAAGCTCGATCTCTTCGAGGGAAACCAGGTCGCCCCGCTCGCTGAACTCAGCCAGACGTGCAGATAAAGGATCCTCATCTTCTGGCGGGACCCGTGATCCGGCAATGATCAGGGCAATTGCGCCGCCGACCACTACCACGCCGAGGATCACCCAGATAATGATGTTCACGTTCATCTTACACCTCGATATCCGCGATCTTCATCATCACGAAGTAGCCGATAATGATCAGAAATAACGCGACCGCCAGAGCGATGGAGCCACAAAGGATGTTCTGCGGCTCGAAGAAGGTCATAATGTAGTCGCGATTGATAAACCATAAAACGGCCACCAGCCCGAACGGGATCATCGCCATGAACTGGCCGGAGGTCCGAACCTGCGAGGTCAGCACCCGGATCTCGCCTTTGATGCGAATGCGCTCGCGAATGGTGTACGAAATCGTATCCAATATTTCGGAGAGATTGCCGCCGACTTCACGCTGGACGTTGATCGCGGTGATAACGAAATCGAGGTCTTCGCTCGGGATGCGCCGCAACAGGTTGTCGAGGGCGCGTTCCATGGGGATGCCCAACTGCATTTCCTGGACCACGCGGCGGAATTCGTCGCAAATGGGTGTCGGCAACTCTTTGCTGACCGCCTCCATGGCTTGCATGGTGGAATAGCCTGCCCGCAAGCCGTTGACCATCAGGTTCAGCATGTCAGGCAACTGGTCATTGAAGAGTTGCAGTCGTTTTTTCTGCTGCCTCTTGACGTAAAAATTCGGCAGGAAAGCTCCCACGATTGCGCCCAGCCCGGCCGAAATGGGATCACGACCGATCAATCCGAGCAGGGCCGCGCCTCCGAGGATGGAGCCGATGATCAAAACGAAGTATTCGCCGACTTTCAACTTTAGATCAGCCCGCGCAAGTTCACGGGCCATCCTATCACCAAACGACGACTTCTCGACCCGTTTATTGATCCAATCCATGTAAGCAGAGTCAACCGCGCGCGCGGTCCCGGATTGATCTCCTCCCTCTTCCAGGTAGCGGCCGAGGCGCTCCTCGACCAGACCGCGTTCGCTGGAAACAGAGATGATGATCCCTATGACCAGCAGAACAAGCGCCAGGCCGCTGCCCACAATAAGAATCAATGTAAGCGGAGACATAAAGTTGGGTATCCTTAAAAATATTCTGCCTAATAACGACGACGTTCCCCGACCCCAAAAATGGACGGCGGCAAATGGATCCCGGCTGCCTCGATCTTATCCATGAATTTAGGGCGCAACCCTGTCGGGCGCAACCGTCCTACGATTTTGCCGTTTTCGATGCCCGTCTGCTCAAAGGCGAAGATGTCGGTGGTGGTAATAACATCGCCTTCCATGCCGCTGACCTCGGTAATCGCCACGATCTTTCGGGTACCATCCCGCATACGTTCCTGGTGGCAAACCACGTGGATTGCCGATGAAATCTGTTCGCGAATGGCCCGGACAGGCAGGTCCATGCCGGCCATCAAGGTCATGGTCTCGAGGCGGGCCAGGGTGTCCCGCGGGCTGTTCGAGTGGAGCGTGGTCATCGAACCGTCGTGGCCCGTGTTCATCGCCTGGAGCATGTCGAGGGCGGCATCGTCACGAATCTCACCGACCACGATCCGATCGGGGCGCATACGCAGGGCATTGATGACCAGGGCGCGGATCGTGATCTCGCCGCGTCCTTCGATGTTTGGCGGGCGTGACTCCAGGGTCACTACATGTTCCTGCCGGAGCTGCAGTTCGGCCGCGTTCTCGATGGTCAAAATGCGCTCGTCACCCGGGATGAAGCTGGACATGATGTTCAACAAGGTGGTCTTCCCTGAACCCGTACCGCCGGAGATCACGATATTGAGTCTGGCTTCCACACATGCCTTCAGGAATTGAAGCGCTTCTGCCGAGATCGAGCCAAATTGGATCAGTTGTTCGACCGTGATCGGATTTTTGGAAAATTTACGAATGGTCAGGGTTGGGCCGACGAGGGAGATTGGTGGAATGACGGCATTCACACGGGAGCCATCCGGCAAACGCGCATCCACATAGGGGCTGGATTCATCAATACGACGGCCAAGGGGCGCCACAATGCGGTCAATGATACGCATCACGTGTTCATTGCTCTCGAATGTCACCGGGACGCGGTGAATCTTGCCGCCGCGCTCGATGTAGATATTCTTGGAGCCGTTGACCATGATTTCTGTAATGCTCTCGTCTTCGAGAAGAGGCTGCAAAGGTCCAAAGCCCAAGATTTCAGCCGTGATTTGCTCGAAGAGGCGGTGACGTTCGGGGCGGGACAGGACGATGTTTTCTTCGGTAAGGATCTGCTCGAACAATTCCTGGATGGTCCGTTTGACTTCATCAGTCTTGGTGATGTCCATAGACGGGTCAAGGATTCCCAGAAGCTTATTCTGTACGCGGGTTTTGAGATCGAAGTAAGTACCGGCTTGGGGAGAGGCCGTTGGGGCGTTCACCCGGCGGGCCTGTAACGATGAGAGCCGCGAGTTATCGGAAGAGCCAGAAGGCGACGCCCCCGCGGGTGTTTTTTGGGAACCATTATTGTTCCCCTGGCTTTGCTCGATCCGTTTCAGTAAGGACATTTCGAACTCCTATCAATAACCGCTATCGTTTCGCGGGGACCTCATCCACCTGGGAAGCTGCAATCCGGTTACGGACACTTTCTGCCAGAGAGAAAATGCCCCTGGCCGCCGGTTGCGTTTTGTTATCAAGGACAAACGGCACCCCGCGATTTACCGAGGGGATGACAATGCGTTCATCGAGGGGTATCACTGCGTCCACAGCTTGACGCAGGTTCTCCCCCACGCGCTCGGGGGTAATGGCAATGCGCTTGTCATAACGATTCATGGCGAAAACGATCCGCTCCCGGTTGATCCCTAATGTGACAGACAGGTCCAAAAATAGTCTTGCGTTCTTTATCGAAGGAATATCTTGGGTAGCGACCAGGGTGATGATGTCACTGGCATCGATCGCAGCCAGGGTCACATCCGTCAGCCAGGATGGCGTATCAATCACGACATAAGCGTATAACTGGCGCAAGTAGTCCAGCAATTTGGCGAATTGATCCCCGGAGACCCCTTCCCCCTGCTCAGGCCGTGAAGGACTGGCAAGAATATGTAACCCTGAAGCGCCATGCCGGATCATAACACTTTCCACAATTTCGGGGTCCAATTCGTCGGCACGGGCGGTCAAATCCAGGATGGTGTTTTTTCCTTGTTCGTTCAAGAACACAGCCACGTCACCGAATTGCAAATTGCCGTCCACCAGTACAGTGCGGGTATCGTCATTGTGCAAGGCCAAAGCGAGATTGACCGCGATGGTGGTGCAGCCCGTCCCTCCTTTGGGGCTGTAGACCACAATCACCCTGCCTCTGGTCACCGGCATTCCAGCCATGCCTGCTGCAAGGGAGGAGGCCATGCCTACACTGGCATAAGGTTGAGCGCTTTTTGCCTTTTCCTGCTGGGCCATTTTACCTGCGCGGCGGATCGCGGAAATCAGATCATCGCCCATCGGAGGTTTGGTCAAAAAGTCTCGTGCCCCGGCAAGCATTGCCCTCCGCATATAATTCGGATCGGACTGTACAGACAAGATGACAATCTGAATGTATGGGGATTTTTGCAGGATGGCCTCGGTAGCTGAAATACCATCCATATCCGGCATGTTAATGTCCATGAGCACGACATCGGGACGAAGTTCTGCAGCCAATTCGATCGCTTCGCGCCCTGTCCGCGCGGCGCCGACAACTTCGACATCCGATTCGAATTGCAGCAGCTTGCGAACATTTTCGCGAGTTTCAGAAACATCGTCTACGATTAAAACTTTTACGTTTGCCGGGCTCATACCTTTAACTCCATTGTTTGGTTGGATCGTGACATCAAGGCTGCAGAGTCGGCTCTGCTAACGGAGGGGTCAGGTTATAAATTCCCGGTTCCATAGAGTAAGGAAGTTTGACCGGCAGGGTAATGTTGTACTGGCTCAACAGGTTGTGCAGAGCAATCGCCTCGGTATCCATCAAACTGTCATCACCGGTGCTGCGCAAAGTCAGGGTAAGTTCTGCGCCGCTGTAGATCAAGTAATTCAACGAGACGGCATCCTGAGGATCCACGACGAGGGTGACAATGTCGGGGGGCGTCACGGTCGTTTCCTGCGGCGGTTGAGCCTGTGGGTCCTGTTGGGCAGTGGCTGCAGGAGCGCCCCCGGCCTCCGGGCCGAGTGGGAAGTTGCCCAAACGCAGCACCATCACATTCTGGATGATCGTCTGGCAGACCAAGCGCGGACGTTGATTTCCAGACGGGACGACATAGAATAACTGCTGGATGGATGGCTCCAACTCCAGCCGGCCTTTGGGCCAGGTCGTCTTCGGGTCATCCCCGACAACGCCCATGGTCCAAAAGGGCAATTGGTCGGGCAGGGTTCCCGATCCGGCCAAGGTAGCAGTCTGGTTTGGCAATTCGGTCTGGTATTCAGTATCAACATCAACAAACAGCATACATGCGATGATATTGGCATAGGAACCGTCAGCCACGCCGAATCCGACGGAGGCCAGGCGGGTCGTCGGGATTGCCACCGCGACTTTTCCGGCAGGGATCAAAGTCGCCCATTGGGGACCACTTTCCGCCAGCTCACCACGCGACGCAGTGATCATGGCTGAGGTAATGACAACTCCCGGTTGCAGGGGGTAACGGGCATACATCCCAACGACCAGGGCGGATTGTTCCTCAATGAACATGACTTCCGACCGTTGCGCTGCCGGGAGTTGAATGGTGCCCAACATTTCCTGGGTAATCTGTTCGCCTTGGGGGATATCTTGCCCTGCGATGATAATATTGACGATGTCCGCCGCCTGGGTTGAGGGAGGTGGGTTCAGGATCGATCCCTGGAACAAGATGAACACTGCCGCTACGCCAATGATCAGGATCAACGCCAGAAATATGAATATTCTGCCACGACCGCGCATAGTGCACTCCTCTTTGAATTCATGTTTGTGAATAGTTAGTCATTCTTTAAGAATTATACTGTATAACTGGAAAGCAGGACAATTGCAACATATTGGTAAATAAGTAGGACTCTGCTTGAGCAGAGTCCTATTAGTCTGAAACGTTTGTCAAACTACGTGAGCTCGGAGTTGATGGTGGAGAAGACGTTCTTGATGATCGGGCCGAGCAAGGCAAGGGTAGCAATTACAACGACAGCGACCAAAACAAGAATCAACGCATATTCGACCAATCCCTGACCTTTTTCCTTCGGTGCAAACAACATGCCAATTCACCTCCTTCCTTTTCAAAATTTCTCTTTTTGAGATGACTTTATTATACTGAAAGGGCCGCATTTTTCAAGTTTGCCGGCGCGTTCGGCCTTACAATTATGAAATCCATCGCTAACGATTCTGCAATTTCATGCGCTGTGGGCGGGCAGGGTAAAGGTTATGCGGGTCCCTTTCCCGATAACGGTATCCAATTCAAAGGTCCCGCCGAGCATCTCACAGCGCTCCCGGATCAGCTTTATCCCCAGGCTGTTCTCCGTCACATCGGGATCGAAACCCTTCCCGTTATCGTCTACCGAGACTTTTATGGCGGTTTCGCCCATATCCACGTGGACTTTCACGAGGGTGGCTTGGCTGTGCCGGGATGCGTTGCCCAACAATTCCTGGAGAGCGCGGAAGACCATCACTTCGATGTACGACTCAAGGCGGCGGTCGCTCCCGGAGACATTGACCATCACATCCAGCCCGGTTTGTTCTTTGAATGTCTCTGAATATTTCCTGATTGTGGGCACTAGGCCGAGGTCGTCCAGCATCATTGGGCGCAGTTCGAAGATGAAATTGCGTACCTTCTGAAATGTGCCCATAGCCGAGGCCTTGAGGTTGCTCAGTTCCTCCCTGGCCTGACCGACATCCACGTCCATCAGGCGCATGGCGATTTCAGTCTGGAGGATGAAATTCGAGAGGGCTTGAGCCGGCCCGTCGTGCATCTGGCGCGACAGCCGCTGGCGCTCGGCTTCCTGGGCGTTCACAAGCATTTCGACGCTGGCAAGGTTTGTCTTGGCTTGCTGGCCGGGCTGGTTCGGGGATTTCGACGACATCCCCTGGGTGAACCGGAGCAGGGACTCGATCCGTTCCAGGTAGGTTTTGTCATTCTGCAATTTTTCGAGTTGGCCGCGCATCACGAATAGCCGCTGCTGTGCGTCCAGGGCGGAGTCGTAAGCCATGCGGATCTCGTCCGGGGTCATTGAATCAGGCTGGCTCTGGACCTTTTGCAGATGGGCGGTTATGGCTGCGTTCCGTTGGGTAAGCTTGTTGACTTCACCCTGACTCTGCTCGATCATTAAAGTCACTTCTTTCAGGGCTTTGATGGTTTCATCCAGTTCGGCGTTCAGGTTGCGCTCAGATGTCTTATCTACTGGCAGGTTGGTTATAGAATCACTCAAGGCCATTTATTGAACTCCGGATGTGTTGGAATCATTGTGAATATTTACCCAGCCTCGCTTGAGGGCATAGACCACAGCTTGTGTGCGGTCATCTACCCCAAATTTCCGCAGGATGGACGTTACATGGTTTTTAACCGTTTGATGGCTGATGCCAAGTAATGAGGCGATCTCCTTGTTGCTCATCCCGCGCACGACGCAAGATAATACCTCCATTTCGCGGTCAGACAAGGGGTGGAACGGACTCCCTGGCTCACTATACGGGCGCCGGGCATGTTCCATCTGGTTTTCGAGCCAGCGCTCAACCTCGGCCCGCGTGAAGACCTGTTCGCCCACCACAAAATGTCCTCGGGACATCTCCCGGATCAGGTGCATGAGCTGCTGAGGCTCGATATCCTTCGAACAGTAACCCCACGCTCCGGCCATAATAGCATGGATCGCCTGTTCCGAATCATCGTATCCCGTCAACAAAAGGATACGGGTCGGAATTTTTTCGAGCATGACCTGGCGGATTACCTGCTGGCCGTTCATGCCAGGCAGGTTGACATCCACGATGGCGATCTCCGGCGAATGGGCGCGCAATAATTCGAGCGCCTTTTCACCATCCGCGGCCTGCCCAATCACATTGAAGTCAGGCTCCAGCGACAACGCGTCAACAACTCCTTGCCTGAACAAAGGGTGGTCATCAACTATCAACAAAGTGATTCGGTTCATCCCTGCCTCAACTATTTTCGTCTAATTTGAGTATAGCACAGAGTTGTTTGGTCACAAATGCCTGGGAATAAGTCGAAATTCAATTGCAATTGTTACACGCACAAGATCAGGCGGGAGTCGGTGCAGCTTCCCGGTTTTGGGGTATCACCAGGGCAACCATCATGGTCAAGGCGCAAACCGCCAGGGCAAAAGCCAACCCTACGCGCTGCCCCAGGATCAATCCCAGCCAGGGCAACAGGAACAGCCCCGCGGCGATCAGGAGCCCTTTTTTAGGGGAATGACTGGTCACATAAGCCAGCGGCAACAATAACATAATGAAATCATAATTCATCAAGTAGGGGTTGACGAACAAGATCGCCGTTGCAGAGATGGCCAGCAGGCGCGGCAGGTCGTCTCTCAAACGGGTGCGCTCCCAAAGCAGCCAGCCGCATAACGCGGCGAAGAACCCTGCCCCGATCCACCCCGCCAGGCTGGTATCCGGCTGGCCGGCGACCAGACGCACCAGGCTGGTCGAGACCCCGGCACAAAGATCACAAATGACAAATGTGCTCAAGTTGCCAAAACCGCGCAGAGCAGCCAGGTAATGCCACGGCCAGCGGGGATCGTACAGGAAACTGACCGCCAGCATGGCCGCGCCGCCCACAAGCGCAAACCACACGGCCCTGCGGGCTTCACGCAAAAGCCACAGCCCGCCCAGGGCCAGCATCAGCGCCCCCACGTGCGGCTTGAAGGTCATCAGCAGCAGACCGGCCGCGGTCCGCCAGGGGGATTGCCGCCGCGCCCCTGAAAGGAACAAGGCCCCGCCCAGCAAGACAGGCATGGCGAACTGCCCGACCCACAACAAGCCCAAAACCGGCAACAGGAGGAACGAAAAGGCAACCGACAAAACGCGCCTGAAATCCGGCCAGGATTCAGTCAACAACAGGATGGAGGCTACCAGCATCGCGCCGTTGAGCGCCAGCCAGAGCCGGGCCGCCTGTTCGGGGGAAAGCCAGCCCAGGAAGAAAACGCCCAGCGCATACCAGGGTGGATAAACGTATAACGGCAATTCTGCCCCCTGCGGCAGGACCGCCTGCATCATCGCCGACTGGCCCGCCGGGTCGTACAGGTTCACCCCCTCACGCAGGCCGCGGGCCGCGGTGTAGAGCATGACCACGTCGCCCCACGGCGGCACATGGACAGGCAGCCAGACCGCCCCGGCGATCAGCGCCAACCCAACGACAAAGATGATGGTCACTCGCATGACGACCTACAAATCTTCGTCGAGAACAGAGCCAGGGCGGACGACCGGAGCGCGCACCGCCCACCAGCGGACCCAGTACAGCCCGACCAGGGTCAGCGCCGGCATGGGGAAGAAGAGCGCCTCGTTCACGGACCCGGGGCCGGCCGCGGCCCTCCAGACCAGGATCCACAACCCGGCCAGCAATCCCACCAAAACCAGCCCGCCGCCCCAGGCGCGCATCCAGCGCTCGGAGCCGATCGCCAGGAACAGGGTCAACGGCAGGGACAGGACGAGGTAATCCATCGGGCTGGAACCCAGCCCGATCAACGGCGTGACGGCCAAAGTCAGGCACGCTGCCCACAGGAAGTGGCGGAATCCCTTTCGCCGCGCCGCAATCCACTCGATCAGCAAAATGATCCCCAGCACAGCCGTCAGAACCCAGCCGAAAGCCTCCCCGATCCCCGGCCAGATCCCGGCCACGATCCCGCCGGGCGTCAACCCGACCCCGACGCGCAGGTTGGCGACGACCGCGCGGGCGAAGGGCAGGAACCAGCCCGGCCAGACGAGGAACGAAGTCCCGGCCATCACCACCAGTGACATGCCGAAGCCGGCCAGCACCCGCCAGCGCCTCTGGGCCATGACCCAGACGAATACGAAGAGTATGAACAATCCGCCGACCTGCCACTTGAAGGTGGACAGCGCCAGCAGCGCCCCGGCCAGTTCGTCGTGGCCGTTGCGGAGCGACCACAGCGCCAGCGTGACGAACAGCGCCAGCCAAAAAACCGGGTCGCCGGACAGGAACGGCAGGAGCGTATGTGCGGAAAAGAACATGAAAACCAGGTAGAGGCCCAGCATTAACGGGCGCTGGCGCCAGCCGGTGAGCCGCAAATTGAAGACCGCCAGCGCGGCCAGGGCGATCTCGGCCAGGGCGTTCCAGAGGGCGCGGGCCAGGGTGAAATCGGTCGGAAAAAGGAC
This sequence comes from Anaerolinea thermophila, assembly GCA_020722375.1. GTDB lineage: Bacteria > Chloroflexota > Anaerolineae > Anaerolineales > Villigracilaceae > Denitrolinea. Next base: position 8,955 of record DYKX01000029.1, on the reverse strand, counting down.
AGGGATTTGGATCAGCAGCAGGTAAAAGGGCAGGTCAATCCGAGGGAAGGCCGCATCCTGCCCAAAGGCGGTTTGCGCGTTTTGGGTGGTGGCCGCGTCGTAAGGGTCGGAGCTCTCGGACAGGAAATTTTGAAGACCGTACCAGGTGTTGAAAAGCGTCTCTCCCCCACCCAGGTCTTCCGCCAGCGAACGGTTGAGCCACACCAATCCGGCAAATCCGGCGGCGGCCAGCACGACGATCATCCCGACCCAGAGAAAAGAAAAACGCTCCTGGCGCATGGGGCAATTCTACCAGAGAGCTTATGGAAACAAATCCGCTAATCTACACCAATCTCCGCGAATTTTTCGTAAGATTAGCGAGGCTTCGCGAAGATTGGCGGATTCTGTTTCAAGGAACCAATATTTTCAGCCGCCCCGGCTGGATGCTGAACTCGGCCTCGTGCAAGCCCGTCGAGAAGAGTTCCCCGTCGGCGTGGGCGGGGGAGGGCTGCTTCAGGCGCACCTTCAACCGGGTGGCATGGACCTCATGGATGCCGTCCTTCTCCACGTAACTGCCCGCGCCGGGTTTCATGGCGCTCGGCAGCATCGCCAGCAGCCCCAGCCGGGACTTGCGGAATCCGTAAACGAAGGTCAGCTTCCCGTCGAAAGGGTCGGCGTGCGGGGTCATGTAAAACAAGCCGCCCGTTACCGCCCCGTTGCCCACCGTCACCAGCGTGACCGGGCCGCTGAACTCGCCTCCATCCCAGGTGATCTTGGCGTCCCAGTGCCGGTTGCGCATGATGGCGGTCAGGGCAGCCAGCAGGTAACGGAACAACCCTTTAGCCCAGACCATGTCCTGCTGGATGATGGTGACCATCGGCTCCAGGCCCAGGGCGGCGTTATTGACAAAATACAGGTCATTGACCCGGATCACGTCCATCGGACGGGTCTTTCCCCCGGCGATGGCATTCGCCGCCTCCGCCAGGTCGAGCGGATTTTTGATATTGTGGACCATGTCGTTGGCGGTGCCGAGCGGGATGACCCCCAGCGGCCCCAGCGGTTCACTCCCGGACCCGGCGGCCTGCGCCAGGCCATTGACCACTTCCCCGACCGTACCGTCCCCGCCCGCGGCGACGACCGGCGCGAACCCGTCCCGGACGGCCTGGGCGGCCAGTTCGGTGACGTGGCCCCGTCCGCTCGACTCGGCCATTTCGAAATCCACGCCCGCGGCTTCGAGGGCCGCAGCCGCTTCGGGCCAGCGTTCGCGGGCTTTCCAACGGCAGGAATACGGGTTGAGGATGATCTTTGCGGTCATTTCTATCACTCATTTTAACCCTGATCGGTCGTTTTGGACTTGCGTTAGCATTACACCTAAAAAGATGAGGCCGCATCCTGCCAGTTGCACCGGGAGCAGGCTCTCGTCCAGGATGAGCCAGCCGGCGGCCACCGCAAAGACCGCCTCCAGGCTCAGGATCAGGGCCGCGTCGGTGGGCGGGGTATGCCGCTGTCCCCAGACCTGGAGGGTGTAGCCCACCCCCACCGACAAGACTCCCGTGTACAGGACCAGCACGGCCAGAGAGACGGCATCCGCCAAAACCGGCCCCTCGAAGGCCAGGCTCGTGCCCAGGCTGAGCAGCCCGCAGACCAGGAATTGCCCCAGCGAGAAGGCCAGCGGGTCGAAGCGCGAGGCAAACTTGCCCAGCAAAACGACGTGCAGCGCCCAGAAAACCGCCCCGGCCAGCTCCAGCGTGTCGCCGCGCATCAGGCGGAAGGTCCCCCCGGTGCTGAGCAGGAACGCCCCGGCCGCGGCCAGGACGACCGCGATCATGGCCGGCAGGCGCGGCTTTTCGCCCCATCCCGCCAGCAGCACGAACGGCACGATCACCACATACAGGCTGGTCAGGAACCCGGCGTTACCGGCGGTCGTATAAGCCAGTCCAGCCTGCTGGAAAGCCGTCCCGGCGAACATGACCAGCCCGGCAATGAAGGCCCATGCGAAAAAGCCGCGCCCAGGCCGTTCTCTAAACCGCACGAACGGCAGCAGGATGATCACGGCCAGCAGGAAGCGCATCCCGTTGAAAAGGAAAACGCCCCCAGACATCCCGGCCAGGCGCTGGGCTACGAAAGCGCTGCCCCAGATGACAGACACGAAAAGCAGGATCAGGTCGGCTTTGAGTCGCATGGGTCAACAAAAACCGCCGTCATTTCTGACGGCGGCAGAGGATTGCGTCCGCCGGTTAGCGGACCTCGAAATTGACCGTTTGCGCCAGGGAACCGTTCAGGTAGAGTTCCACCTTGTAAGGCCCCGCCGGCCAGTCGCCTTCCGTGTTGAAGATCTGGAAGTACACGGTCTGCACCGAGGAGACTTCCTGGTCGAGCGAATAATTCTGTTCGTAAAACATGAAATTCGGGGCGTCGCCTTCGTTCTCCGCGCCGTACCATTTGGCATCAATCGAGTCGCCCACCTTGCCGTCGTTCAGGTCGAACACAATGTAAAAATCGTCCGACGGCGCGAAAGTCGTGGTCGGACTGTTGCCGTCCTGGTCGAAGGCCGTGCGGGCATTCGAGATGCTCGTCGGACCGGGTGTCGAGGGCAGGGCCGCATTGCAGGCCAGCCCTGCGGCTAAGAGGGCCAGGATGGCCATAACAACAGGTGCTTTTTTGAACATGTCTCCTCCGGGGTAGGTTAAGTTTGAACTATTTTACATCACAATTCCGATTACACCACCTCGATATAGATGCGTTTGTTGATCGCGCCCTTGCTCTTGTAATCCACCACCTTGATCCGCCCGATCTCGGACGTATTCCTGACGTGCGTCCCGCCGTCGGCTTGCAGGTCGAGGCCCACGATCTCTACCGTGCGGACTTCCAGGATGCCCTCCGGGAGCAGGTTGATCTTGGTACGGATCAGGTCCGGGATCTGGAAGGCTTCTTCACGCGGCAGGATCTTCACCCGGACCTCGCGGCCGGCTCCCGCTTCGCGATTGACCGCCGCCTCGATCTCTCCCACCAGCTCGGCCCGCAGCGTCTCGAACTCGAAATCCATCCGGCCCTGGAGCGGCTCCATGTTCCCGCCCGTGACCAGCGCGCCGTAATCCCGGAAGACCGTCCCGCACAGGACGTGCAGCGCGGTGTGGGTGCGCATCAGCTTATAGCGGCGCTCCCAGTCGAGCTGGCCATGGGCCGCCGCCCCGACGGCAGGCAAATCCGCTTCGCCGCCGAGGAAGTGCAGCACTTCTGCGCCCTGCTTCTTGACGTTGACCACCGGGTAAGTCACACCGTCAATGGTCAACTCGCCCAGGTCGTTCGGCTGCCCGCCCCCGCCGGGATAGAAGGCCGTCCGGTCGAGAGTCACGGCGCGGGTGTCGGACTCCACCGCGGTCACGACGGCTTCGAATTCCTTAAGGTAACTGTCGGTCTGGTAAAGCAACTGTGTCATCGAATCTCCTTTTATGGGATGTGGTGCGGGGTGGCATCCCGCAAACGCCTGTCTTGGCGGGATAACATCCCGCCCCACGATCTTCGCTGTTTACTTCGATCTGATTCACACACGTGTCCGATTCGATTCGGACCGGCTACGGGACCAGGAAGCGCACCTTATTGGCCTCGAAGACCAGCACGTGCTTGTCGCTATTGGTAATCGAGAACCCGCCGCCGAACGGTCCGTTCTTGCCGATAGTGGCTTCGTACCAGAAAGCGCCCCAGGGCACTTCGATGATCGTGTCTATTTTGAAGGTGATGTAGGTATAAAAATTGGGGCCGCCGATCTTGACCTTCACCTCCTGCCCGGAGTTGTTCTCCAGTTTCAGGGTGGCCCAGTCTTCGCGCTTGGTGTAATCCGAACTGCCGTAGAAGATGTTCGGCGTCGAGGTGGGCGTCAGGGTGGGGGTGGAGGTTTCGGTCGGCGGCAGCGGGGTCAGGGTCGCGGTGGGTGACGGCTCAGGCGTGAACGTGAACGGCACCTGCGTGGCCGTCGGCTGGGAGGTCGCCGAGGGCGGCGGTTCAGTCGGCAGGGACGCGGGGGTGGGCGTGGCGGCCGGCGCGGGGGCGGCGCAGCCCGTCAATAACGCGAGCAGGATCAGGGTCCAGAACGATCTGGGGATCATAAAACCTCCGGGGCGGGTCAGGATCATCAAACGGGAATTGTACCCCAGGCAGGCCTCCTGTCCATCACCCTATCGGGCGAGGCGCCGCTACAGAGGATTACACGAGCCTGAGAGCCTGAGCATTGGCTTTGACAAATCCCCCCGCACCTGCTATACTCTCATCGGCTTTCTGAATGACTTTTACTGTCTCAAGAGACAGTTTTTGTTTGTGCAATACCTGATACCGGTCTGCACGGCCCCTCAAGCAGGGGCGTTTTTGTGTTTTGCGAATCACAACTGCCACAACCTCGACAAGGAAATGGAAAACTCCACCTCCTTGAGCTCATTCTATTAATTTGGAGAAACAATGACAAAAGAAAAGAAACTAAGAATCATCCCCATTGGGGGCCTGGGGGAAGTCGGCAAGAACATGATGGCCTACGAGTACGGCGACGACATCCTCGTCGTCGACACGGGCCTGATGTTTCCCGAAAACGACATGCTGGGGATTGACTACATCATCCCGGATTTCGACTACCTGCGCAAAAGATCTCACAACGTGCGCGGGATCGTCATCACCCACGGGCACGAGGACCACATCGGGGCGCTGCAACACGTCTTGAACACCGCGCCGGCTCCCGTCTTCGCCACGCCCCTGACCCGGGGCCTGATCGAGGTCAAACTGGCGCGTAACGGCCTCTCGGGCAAAGCCGACCTGCGCACCGTCCAGGCTGGGGACATGGTTCAGATCGGCAAATTCCAGGTGGAGTTCTTCCACGTCTGCCACTCCGTGCCCGACGGCGTGGGACTGGGCATCACCACCCCGGCCGGGCTGATCATCCACACCAGCGACTACAAATTCGACCACACGCCCGTAGATGGCTGGCCGACGGATTACGCCAAGCTGGCCGAGTTTTCGCAGCGCGGCGTAACCCTGCTCATGTCCGATTCGACCAACGCTGAACGCCCCGGCTGGACCCCGTCCGAGAAGGTCATCGGCCCGGCCTTCGACCAGGTCTTCGACACCGCCCCGGGACGGATCATCATCGCCTCGTTCGCCTCGCTCATCTCCCGGATGCAGCAGGTCTCGGATGCAGCCGTCAAGCACGGGCGCAAACTGGCCTTTGCCGGCACCAGCATGGTGGACAACGCCAAAATGGCCCGCAAACTCGGCTACCTTAAGGTGCCGGATGACACCCTGGTCACGATTGACCAGGCGCTCAACATGAAGCCGAAGGACGTGGTGCTGATGTGTACCGGGTCGCAGGGCGAGCCGTCGTCCATCATTGGGCGGCTCTCCGCCGGGACCAACCGCCTGTTCGATTTACAGGCCGGCGACACGGTGGTGCTGTCCTCGCACCCCATCCCCGGCAACGAGGAAAACGTCAACAAAACGATCAACCGGCTGCTGCGGCGCGGGGCCAACGTGATCAACGACACCTACCTGCCGGTGCACGTCTCCGGCCACGCCAGCCAGGAGGAGCAAAAACTGATGCTCAACCTGGTGCGGCCCAAATACTTCATGCCCATCCACGGCGAATTACACATGCTGAAACGTCACGCCGAACTGGCCCACTCGGTCGGCATCCCAATGGAAAATATCGTCGTGGTCGAAAACGGGCAGGTGGTGGAACTTCAAAACGACAGCATCAGCCTGGGCGAACGCATCCCCGGTGGGTACATCTTCGTCGAGGGCGGCAGCATCGGCGAAGCCGACGCGGACGTGATGCGCGAACGCGAACGTCTCGCCCGCAGCGGCATCGTTGTGATAGACATCAGCCTGGACAAATACTCCGGGCGGCTGCTGCACGACCCCGAGGTCATCACCTGGGGTTTCATCTCCCCTGAAGAGGCCGAAAATGTGATCCCGCTGGTCAAGAAGAAAGTGACCGACATCGTCAACGGCGGCGGCCTGGACGATGAGAAAACGCTGGTCAACATCGTCCGGTCGCTGCTCTACAACGAGACCAAACGCCGGCCGATGGTCTTTGTGACCATGAGCCGGGCGTGAAAGAAAAAAATTTAGCCGGAGGTTTCAAGCCTCCGGCTAAATTTTATTGCGTTCTATTCGCCGCTTTTTATGATCAAATCACTGAAACTTGCCTTGATTTGATTCATCCCAATTTTTGCTCGATACCCAATAAAAAGCCATTTTTCAGAATAATCGAGTGGATACTTTTCGCTGAAAACTCTTTTATTAACCGCAAAATTGAAGGACCCAGCAGAATAATACAGATCCAACAGGTAGATTCCATTATCACCAATAAAAGATGCTGTGAGATATTTTTCAAATTCACCCGGCATCTCCCTTAAAGAAAAAACCCTATTTGTTATATTCCCTGGCGGGATAAGTAACAACTGCCCTGCTGAAAAGGGGCTGGGATTGGAAAATATCCCTATCCATATTTCACCATTCTCGAGTTCATCCAAGTCAATTTTAAGTTGCACACTTCCAGATGATGGCAATTGAGTAAATAAGCCAAAAACCTCTGCGGTTGTAACAGGGTTGCTCATCAACAATGATAATCGTTTCTCATCGCTAAAATATGAGCCAGTAACAGCCAATGGTTCTTGATAACAACCATTTGATAATAACCTCACTTGAGCTTCAGAAGGAAAAATTTTCCAAGCACCACTCACGCATCCATTCTTCCAATCAATCCCAGGGGGATAGATTGTGGCCGCTGGTTGCGGAATAGGGGTTAGAGACGGCATCATAGAAGGTGTCAGGGGAGCAGTAACTTCCGATTGACCCAGTGGAGTCTCCGGTGGAGTCTTTATATCGTGGACAATAGCCGTTGAGCTTAACGAAACATCCAGTGTTTTTGCTTCAGCTGTAGCCTTTGTCTCAATGTATTTAATCAGAACGGGGCTACCAAATATGTAACCGACTATACTACCAATCACCCCGATTATTGCCACAATTATCGCACCTCTGGCATTATTTTTCTCCCCATTAGTTTCTCCAATTACTGATGGCGACTTAGGTTCTGTGTTCGTCATAAGAACTCCCACTTCTTTCAGCAAATTTCTTATCAAAACACCACTGTTATTATTTTACCAGAGTTCCTCTACACGCAGTTAACAAATTTGCAAGTACTTCCTCATAGCCAAGTCTCAAGCCGGCCTTGCGAAGCTCGATCCTTCAAGCTTCGCCTTCAGGACAGGTCTTCGCAAGGCTGTTCATTTTTTACACCCTCTCGATCACCACCCTCTCCGGCGTCACCTCCACCGCCCAGTAGCCCAGGTCGCCGAAATTGTAGACCGCTTCGAGATACTCGCGGTCCCGCGTCAGCCGGTCGAGCTTGATGCCGCGCCGGAAGCCAAACGTGACCAGCGACTCGTCCCATTCGCCCTGGGCCTCGGTGTCGAAACCGTCCGGGGGAGCGAACAGGCGCTCGATCCCAGTCTCGTCCATCAGCAGGCGCAGGATCGCCTCCGGCGCGTCCACCGCCCACAGCAGGCTGGCCCGGGCCTGTTCCTCGATCTCCCGGACCCGTTCTTCTTCGGTCAATTCCCACTGCACCGGGGACCAGATCCCGGGCAGGTCGTCCACGTTCATGGTTTCAGGGTCAATCACGCCAGGCATTTTCATCTCCTTGAAGCAACTCGTGCAGGAAAATATCGTGGCCGGTCAACAGTTCCGGCACGCCATCGGGCAAATCTGCCCAGAAAAACTCGAACAGGTGCGGGCCACTGCCATCTGAAGCGTGTGTCTCAGTGTGATGCCAGGTCTCCGGCGGCGTTTGGGGGCAGCGCAGGTGGAAAAACCGACGATAGTGGACTTCCGGGATGCCGACCTCCGACCAATCCCGCACTTCCTCGCCCAGGAAACGGACCAGCTCCAGCCCCGGCAGGCCGGTCTCCTCGAACGCTTCCCGGCGGACGGCCGCCTCGAACCCCTCGCCGTCATCCACCGTCCCGCCCGGGACCTGGAGGCCGGCCCCCGGCTCGTGGACGTGCCGGAACACCAGCAGCCGTCCCCGGTGGGTGATGTAGGCGTAAACTTTGCGCTTAAAATCCAGATTTCCAGCCATATTCTCCCAGCAGCGGGACGAACGCCACACCGATCCCTTTCTCCATCGAAAAGTCATCCCCATGCCTGTGCCAGATTTCCAGCTCCTGGTAACCGCGCCCCCCTACCGGGACGACCAGCCGCCCGCCCTCGGCCAATTGTTCTAAAAGCGGGCGCGGCGCCCTCGGCGCGGCCGCGGCCACGATAACCGCCTCGTAGGGGGCGGCTTCCTTCCAGCCGAGCGAGCCGTCCCCGATGTGGCAGGAAACGTTGTTCAGGCCGAGTTCCTCGAACATGCGTCGGGCCGATTCGGCCAGTTCCGGCACGAATTCGACCGTATGCACCTCCGCCGCCAGATGGGCCAGGATCGCCGCCTGGTAGCCGGACCCCGTCCCGACTTCGAGCACGCGCTCGTCGCCGCGCAGGCGCAGCAGGTTGATCATCAGCGCCACGATGTACGGCTGCGAGATCGTCTGCCCGTGGCCGATGGGCAGCGGGTTGTCGGCATACGCCCAAAGCCGGTTGGCCGCATCCACGAAGCGGTGGCGCGGCACGGCTTCGATGGCGGCCAGCAGGCGCGGCTCACGCAGGCCGCGCCGGGCGATCTGCTCGGCCACCATCTGCCTGCGTTCGAGGGCATAATCGGATTCAGACATGATCTCAAAATCCTGTTGGCGCGCCAAAGTGCTGGGACAGGAATCCGCTAATCTTCGCAAATCATCGCGAATGTAAGACGGATTAGCGGGAATTCGCGGAGATTAGCGGACTCTTGGAGATGGCGGTAAAGCGCGTCCCATCGGTTTGGCGCGCTAATAAAATCCTTAATGACTCCGCTGCAAAAACCTTTTCTAACCACTAAGGACACGAAGGTCACGA